>JAAYPM010000126.1 GCA_012519815.1 Bacteroidales bacterium | reverse complement strand
ATTAGGCTCAATGCCAATTGATAAACAATTGAGAATTGCTGCTGAAACTCGTTCGTTTTTTGTGCCTCTTGCTCATCGACTTGGATTTTATAATATTAAAACAGAACTCGAAGACCTTTGCTTAAAACACGAACATCCTATTATTTATAATGATATTTATAATAAACTGAAAGGAAGCGAAAAAAAACGTGTGCACTATTTAAATCGATTTTGTATTCCTTTAATGATGGCACTTGAACAAAATAATGTGAAATATCAAATTACAAGTCGCTCAAAATCAATATCATCTATCTGGAATAAAATTCAAAAGAAAAATGTGTCTTTTGAAAATGTATATGATGTTTTTGCAGTTCGTATTATTTTAACCGATGTGCCCAGAGATGAGGAAAAAGCAATGTGTTGGCGTGTATATTCCTTTATAACAGACACATACACGCCAAACCCGAAACGTTTGCGTGATTGGATTAGTACGCCAAAAGATAATGGATACGAGGGCTTGCACACTACGGTAATGGGACCCGATGGAAATTGGGTTGAAGTGCAAATTCGTACAGAACGTATGGACGAAATAGCAGAACACGGATATGCGGCACATTGGAAATATAAAGATGTTGATGGATTTGACAAGACAGAATTAGAACAGTGGTTGCAACGATTGCGTTCAACACTGGCAAATCCTAATAATGATGCACTTGCCTTTCTTGATGATTTTAAATTGAATTTATATGCAACCGAAATATTTTTGTTTACACCAAAAGGCGATTTAATACGTCTGCCAAACGGAGCTACAGCACTCGATTTTGCATATGAAATTCATACGCAAGTAGGACATTATGCAATAGGGGCAAAAATAAATCGACATAAAACAGTGCCGCTCGATTATGAACTTAGAAGCGGAGACCAAATAGAAATATTAACTTCAGAAAAACAAAAACCACAAAAAGAATGGCTTGCATTTGTATCAACAGCAAAGGCAAAAACAAATCTACAACAGGTGTTTAAAAACGCACGTAAAAAGGCAATTTTAAAAGGACAGAAAATTTTAACAGATACCTTACAAAACAATAATATAAAAGAAAGCGATTCGGTTTTTGATAAACTTATGCTGCATTATGGCGCTGTAACCATTGATGATTTACATGAAAAAATTGGCGAAAAAGCAATAGATTTAGTAGATATTGTTGATGTGATTGCGAAAAAACGTAAAAATAAAACAGTGCAGTTTTGGAAATTGCAACTTCGAAAAAACAAACAAAATGAAGAAGATGTTGATGAAGAACAAGATAATGTGCGTGTTATAAGTCATGCAACTAATTATATAATTGCAGAATGTTGCCGACCCATTCCCGGCGATTCTGTTGTGGGATTTGAAATTCCAAACGGTTTTATTATTCATGCAAGTACCTGTCCAAACGCAATTGAATTGCAAACACAACATACCGCACATAGAATTAAATGGATAAACAAAAAAGAACAGGCATTTTTGGTGAGTATTCGTGTGGAAGGAAAAGATAGAATAGGGTTGCTTAATGAAATTTCAAGAGTTACATCATATCAATTGAATATAAACATTAGAACAGTGCATATTGAAACATACGATAAACAGTTTGAAGGAACGTTAGACTTGTATATAAATGATCTTCAGCATTTAAATAATCTTATGGTGCGATTGCAAAAAATTAAAGGAGTAACTAAAGTAATGAGAATAGATAAAAGTTAAAAACTTATAAACAACTTCTCACTATATGAGTACTTACACAGCAAATTTCATTATTTTTACAAGGTTTTTTATTTAATTAAATTTTATACGAATGAATACAGATGTTTTATTAGGATTACAATGGGGGGACGAAGGAAAGGGGAAAATTGTAGATGTTTTAACGCCAAAATATGATATTATAGCACGCTTTCAAGGAGGTCCAAATGCGGGACAT
>JAAYPM010000125.1 GCA_012519815.1 Bacteroidales bacterium | reverse complement strand
TTCGAATCGCCAAACGACACCATACACGTAACCGTTATGGTTATGTTTTTATTTACGTGGGCAAAAATACTCAAAATAATTAATACTAAATGGTGTTTTATAAAAAAAACAAATAATTTTACATTTTATATTGTACAAAAATAAAACTCAAAAATATGGCTGAAAATTATTTTAAAACATATCCCGACTCTAAAGGTTTTTTTAAAGAATATGGTGGAGCTTTTTTACCGCCAGAGCTTGATGCGGAAATGAAAAAAATTTCTGACGCATATTTCAAAATTAGTAAATCACACGATTTTATAACCGAACTTCGTAGCATACGAAAACACTATCAAGGGCGACCAACTCCTGTGTATTATTGTAGTAGATTGTCGCAAAAATATGGGGGTAGAATTTATTTAAAACGTGAGGATTTAAATCACACGGGAGCACATAAACTCAACCATTGCATGGGTGAAGCTTTGCTTGCAAAATATTTAGGAAAAAAGAAATTAATTGCAGAAACTGGTGCGGGACAACATGGTGTGGCTTTGGCTACTGCTGCAGCGTATTTTGGTCTTGAATGTGAAATACATATGGGCGAGGTGGATATTAAAAAAGCGCATCCTAATGTGGTGCGAATGAAAATTTTGGGAGCAACGGTAGTGCCTGTTACGCACGGATTAAAAACTTTAAAGGAAGCGGTGGATTCTGCGTTTGAAGCGTATCTAAAAGACCCTATAAATACTATTTATTGCATTGGGTCTGTTGTTGGACCTCATCCTTTTCCAATGATGGTTCGTGATTTTCAGCGTATTGTGGGAATTGAAGCACGTGAACAATTTTTGGAAATGACTGGCGAACTTCCTGATAATGTGGTGGCATGTGTTGGAGGTGGAAGTAATGCAATGGGTATTTTTTCTGCGTTTTTAGATGACCAAGAATGTGCTATTTATGGCGTGGAACCAGGGGGGAAATCATTACATATTGGCGATCATGCTGCAACTATGACGCTTGGTACTCCGGGAATTATTCATGGGTTTAAATGCTATGTATTACAAGACGAAAAAGGTGAGCCTTTACCAGTATATTCTATTGCAAGTGGATTGGACTATCCTGGAGTTGGACCTGAACACAGTATGTTAAAGGATTTAAAACGTATTAAGTACGAACATGTTTCTGATGCTGAATGTCTTGATGCGTTTTATGAATTAAGTAGATTAGAAGGTATTATTCCTGCTCTTGAAAGTGCTCATGCTGTTGCGTATGCTCTTAAATTAGCACAAAAAAATCCGCAAAAATCTGTTTTAGTTAACCTCAGTGGACGAGGTGATAAAGACATTGATTTTGTGGTGGATAATTTTGAAATGCCTCAATAATTCTCTGTATTTGAATAATACTAAGGTTTTTTTACACGAATAGCTTGAATTGCCCAATCTGCATGTTCTGCAAGCATAGGATTGCTGTTGTTTTGTATGTGTTCTAAAAAAGGAATATCATCTTCTGTTCCTATATTACCTAATACAACACATGCATTACGTTGCAAACGTTCTAATCCTATTCTATGAATAGCACTTCCAGCAAATATGTGTGTAAATTGCTGCGGCGTTAATAAAAGTATTTCGCCAACATCAGGATAATTGCGAGCTGCAAAATCAGGCTCTTGTGTGGGTTTTGTAAAAGAATTATATATGCAACTTACACTACATTCGTCGCAGCCATATAATCTATGTCCAATGGCTTTTCTATACGCATGAGGAATCGTTCCTTTATGCTCTATTGTTAAATACGAAATGCACTTGCGAGCATCTATATATTGGTTGGGCAAAATTGCATTGGTTGGGCAAGCTTGTATGCACACGGTGCAGCTGCTACATTTATTTTTTTGAGGAGTGTGATATGGTAACACACATGCGGTGAATATTTCTCCTAAAAAAAATAATACTCCATGTTCTTTTGAAACTAAAAGAGAAGATTTTCCTATCCACCCTGCACCTGCTTTTTCGGCAATAGGACGCTCAAGAATGGGGGCGGTGTCAACAAAACAGCGTGATTCATATCCTGCATTTTGTAATATTTCTGATAAAATATGTAGCTTTTTTTTAAACACTTTATGGTAATCTCTTCCTAAAGCATACATTGCAATAGCACCTCTTCTTTTAGGAAGTGGCTGATAATATGGCAATCCGCATACAATAATACTCTGTGCAAAATTGGCAATGCGATGCGGATTACATCGAATATGGGTGTTTTCTGCAAGCCATTTCATATCTGCGTGATATCCATGATTATACGCATATTGAAGTGGTTCGTATGGAAAGGTAGTATGAGCTTGTGTAACATGCAAAAAACATATTCCCAACTCACGAGCCTTTGTTTGTAACTGATTATACATATTCATACTGATAAAACTACAAAAAACAAATCTGCATACAATATATTTTGTGTATTTTTGTAAAAAATAATAGTTTATAAGATATAAAAATGTGGGTTATTTGTTCTGATTTAGAAGGTGTTTTTGTTCCCGAAGTGTGGATTAATGTTGCTAAAAAAACTGGTATTGATGCTTTAAAATTAACAACACGTGATATACAAAATTACGATGAATTAATGCAATATCGCTTAAAAATTTTAGACGAACATTCTCTCAAAATACAAGATATACAGTCAGTTATAGAAACTATTTCGCCACTCGAAGGAGCATTGGAATTTACACAATGGTTACGCGAAATAAGTAGATTAGTAATTGTTTCTGACACATTTGTAGAATTTGCACAACCTCTTATGAAACAATTACAACATCCATTTTTACTGTGTCATTCTCTTGAAATTGACACTTCTGGTCGCATAACAAATTACACTATTAGGCAAACCGACCCTAAACGTAAAACAGTAGAAGCATTTCAAAGTTTGCAATATAAAGTTTTAGCATTTGGCGATTCTTACAACGATATTTCTATGCTAAAATCTGCTGAAGTTGGTATTTTATATTGTCCACCAGAAAATGTAATACATGATTATCCTGAATTTCCAGTTGCTCGCAATTACACCGAATTACGAGCATTAATAGAACAACATATATACAGCTAAACTGCTGATAGTCAATCAAAAAATTAAATACGTTTCTGTTTTATTTCTCACAATCAGACCAAGTAGTATTTTTCATATCTCCCGTTTCCATAAACGCTTTATGCATATTATATGCTGCCGATAACGTATGAGGAGTATGTGATTTTTTAGAACATAGTTTTAAATAATCCCACATAAGTTGCTTATAATCAGGATTAACACAATTTTCAATAATTGCGTGTGCACGTTGATTTGGTGATTTTCCTCGTAAATCTGCAATTCCTTGTTCAGTAATAAGCACTTTTACGCTATGTTCAGAATGGTCTAAATGTGAAACAAGCGGAACAATAGTACTAATTGCACCACCTTTTGCAACAGAAGGACATGTGAAAATAGATAAAAAGCTATTTCGTGTAAAATCACCCGAACCGCCAATTCCATTCATCATTGTTGTTCCAAGCACATGCGTTGAGTTAACATTACCAAATAAATCAGCCTCAAGTGCAGTATTAATAGTAATAAGACCAAGACGACGAACAACTTCTGGGTTATTCGAAATTTCTTGCGGACGAAGAACTAAACGTGATTTAAAGAAATCTAAATTTTTATATATAGATGATAAAACAGGTGGCGAAACTGTTAAAGAACAGCCACTTGTAAATGTTAATTTTTCGGTTTTCATTAATTCAATTACCGCATCTTGTATCACTTCGGTGTACATTGTAAACGGTGGAATTTCTGAATTTGTTCCTAACGAACCCAACACTGCATTTGCAACATTACCAACACCCGATTGAATTGGTAAAAATTCGGGAGGTATAATACCCGCTTTTAATTGACTCACTAAAAATCGTGCAACATTATCACCAATTTGTGCTGTTACCTCATCAACTGGTGAAAATTCTTTAATTTCATCGGGTCTGTTTGTTTTAACAATTCCAATAATTTTATTAGGGTCAACTTTTATTGTAGCAACACCGCATCTATCTTTTACCGAAAAAATAGGTATTTCTCTACGATGAGGTGGGTCTTGCATTTCGTAAATATCATGTAATCCAAGAATATCTGTTGGGTGATTTTCATTTAATTCAATAATGATTTTTTTTGCTAATCGTGCAGCAGTTGGAGCAATACCAACCGCAGAGGTAAGCAGAATTTCACCTTTTTCACTCACATCAACAGCTTCAATAATTGCAATATCTACATCACCCAAAAATTTATATCGCATTTCTTGTGCAATTTGAGAAAGATGCACATCATAATATTCTGTTTGTCCGCTATTTATAAGTGCTTTTAAATCTTTATTTGATTGATATGGTGTACGAAATTTTACGGCATTTGCTCGTGCTAATTCCCCATCTAATGAATCTCCTGTTGAAGCACCAGTAAACATACCAATTTTAAATGGTCGTCCTTGTTCATGTTCTTTACGTGCAAGTGCAGCAATTGCTGTTGGAACAGCTTTTGGTGATCCTGCTGGTGTAAATCCACTAAATGCAACATTATAATCGTGTTTTACATACGATGCTGCCTCTTCTGCCGAAATAAATTGTAAACTCATTGTATCTTTTTTATAAACGTAAATCTTTTGTCAACAAAAATAGTATTTGTTAGGCAATTCACCAACTGCATTTATATAAAATATAAGGTTGCTTACTACTAAAACAATTAGTTTGTGTTTTTATGCAAAAAAGCAGACAACATTATTCGTATTTCTGCCCATTCCATTTTAGAATTTCATCACATTCTACAATCAAATCATGAGTATTATTAGTTTTAGTATTCATTATTCCTATTCTTTTTGGTGATGATGTTCCTTTATAAACCGTTCCATTTCCAAATGTAATTGACCAATTAGTTATTTTGCCCCATCTTTCCCAATACGAGCAAGCCAATGTGTCTTGTTTTCCATCACCATCTAAATCATAGGTTAAAAAAAGAATTTCGTCCTCTCTATCTTTAAAATCACTTGCTTTTACTTCTATCATTGCAGTAATTTTTTGTTCTTTAACAATATGTATTAACTCTAAATCATATCCTTTAAGACGAAACGTTTCTGTTTTATTGTTACACATTTCTGTGTTTCCAACTCCCTCATTAACAGTCTGTACAATAAAATTAAATTCTCCAGAAGATTCAGAAATTTCAATTCCATCCCAATCATACCCAACTGTTTTAGTTTCTTTAAATATCTGTCCATCAAAACTAAATATTTTGTAGCTATTACCACAACAATTTCCACCACACCCATGTATAATTTCTATTAAAACATCATTATAACCATTCTTATTAAAATCACCTATTTTCACAATACGTGTACAAAGATTTTCATCCTTACTAATTAAGGTAAATGTTTGATTATTAAGCACTGCTTTTAATTCTTGGTCAGCATACGAATCCTCATTTGTTAAATAATAATGAATTGGATTTTGTGCTATACTTGTAGTTACTGATATAATTAATGCGAATAGTGTAAATCTGATTTTCATTATGACGTATTATTAGGGTAGTTTATTCTTTTTTTGCATTATTTTCCATGTTGGCATACTTAATATGCATTTCTCTATTTTTGAGCACATAATTTGTTTTCAAAAGTAAATTTAACAAAAAACGAAAAATATCTTTTTCTGTTTTATAAATTCCCTTCGATAAATCTTCAAAGTTTGCCCGTACAAGTGCGTTGCGAAAATACCACGAATGTTCGGCAAATAAATCATTATTTACTTGCTTAAATCCAAGTTTACGTAAGTATTTTATTAAAAAAAACAGCCGTTGTTCGAGTATTACCTTCGCCAAAAGCGTGAATTTGCCATACATTAGAAGTAAAATATGCAATATGTTCAATAATTTCCTGCTCATTTAATCCTTTGTAACTAAATTTTCTTTCCTGTTCAAAATCGTATTCCAACGTTGCTTTTAAGCTTTCCGCACTTATTCATTGTATTTTTGCAAAACATTGTTTCTTTATTGACTCTGAATATTTACAAAATCAAAAATCAGATGTTTAAGTGTTCCTATTTCAAAATGATTAGATTCGTATATTGTTTTCAAAAGTTTGCTTGGTGTTAAATTTAAAACTTCTGCATCTCGTTTGTCTTTTTTTAATAATGAGTTTATTCCGTTTATGGTTTCGTCTGTTTTTCCCTCAAGTAAATAACCTATCAAACTGCCATTTTTGTACTTTCCGGAAACGAAATTATTTATCCCTGTATCAATGTATCTACGTTTTAGTACGGAATTATTTTGTTTCAAGTTTTTCGCTTCAAAGAAATACTCGTATTCGTAAGTTGAGATGAATGAGGTTAGTCTAAAATCTATTCTTGGAAATTTATCCGCAAAGCCTTTTACTTTGGGAATGTCCTTTGGAATTTCGGCTTCTACATTTGTTGAAACTTTCCATTTAAGTCTTAATGGATTTGCTTTTATACACTTGTGTATTTCAGAAGAAATATCGTTTTCGTTCCAATTCAATTGTATCACTTTTTCAGTTAAAGAAGTTTG
This sequence comes from Bacteroidales bacterium, assembly GCA_012519815.1. Lineage (GTDB taxonomy): Bacteria > Bacteroidota > Bacteroidia > Bacteroidales > UBA1715 > JAQICB01. The sequence continues at coordinate 6,524 of JAAYPM010000125.1, read as the reverse complement.
ATAGGCTTCGATAATTAGCTGAAAACAACGTTGTTCAAATTTCTTTCCGTAATTCTCACTACGCTTCATCGTGCAGACCATTTAATGTTTCAAGAATTAATTCGGAGGCATCTTCTATTGCCATTGATTTTGACCAAAATCTGCGTTGGTTAGGGCGAATAATGTAAGTATCATTTCCTCTTGTAAAGTTTAACTTCTTTCTAAAATAGATATTACTTGATTTTTCTTCCCACAAATATTTATCTAATTTTCTTAGTTCATCATCAACTTGTTCATTAGATATTTCAACTTTATTTTTAGTTGAGCTATGTGAAAGTTTAATCATCATTAATGGTGTAAACCGATTGATATTATAGACTGTTGCATTTACAAATAAATCTTCTTCACCAAGAAAATCGTTGAGTTCTGAACTGATTATTTCTGCATATTCAGTTGTTTGATTTTCCAAAACAGGGTATAATGCGATTGATTTTTCTTGTTTGTGAAATAAGTCAATGTTGATTAATAAATGCTCAACTAAATACCTATCTTCTTTGGACAAGTGATTTAATATAATTTCATTTAATTTCGCTTCTATGTTTTGATTGACTGTATTAAAATGCTTGTCAAATAGTTTGTTGTTGTAAAGATTTATAATTTGTTTTTGTTGATAGGATTCTATGTTGTTCAATAAAAAAGGAGCTTCAAATAATTCTTTATATTTTACCACATCTCTTTCAATTCCCCAACTTGAAGTTGCTAAAAACGCGTAATATCGAATAAACTCAGAATTGAGGTAAACTGTTATTAACTTCAACAAATCTTCATCATTGTTTTTTGAATAAACGCCAACAACTCCTTTTGAGTAAGCACTTTTATAATCAACGAAAGAAGCTAATAAAGTAAGGTGTTTGTTATCAACTTTAATTCCTTCATTTATTATTATATGCGATGATTGATAAGCTTCTGTTTTTCCTAATCTTCGAAACCTTTCCGAATTAATTCTGTCTTTCGATATAGGGGTATAATATTTTAAAATATTATTTGGTGTATGTATAGGTAGTTTCTTAATTTCCTTGTTTAATTTGGTTGCAGGATTACTTAGTTCAAAGCCAACGCCGTAGTTAATATTTTTTTCTTCAAAAAAAAATTTCATTGTCGGATAGCTATTGTTTAATCTTTGAATCAACTCCCAATCACCCATTCCTCCCCACATTGCCACTTTCCAAATTTTGGTATCTGGTTTCTGACATTCCTCTCTTGGTAGATATTTTAAATCTGTGGAGTCTATGCTCAATCCGTCAATTACATTAGTTTTTATAAAAGTTTTAGGAGCGTAATAAACAATTTTATTACTTGGATTTTTAGGTTGTTCTTTTTGATAAAAAACAATACTTATCGGTCCGGTCGCATCGCCAAATAATTGCCCTCAAAAATTCTTTTTGGCATTACGAAGGATAGAAAAATTGAAAACTTTTTCTACATAACAATCATTGAATAACCATTTTCTAAAATTCTGATACGTTCCCCCTGTGTTAGTTAAAATTTTGGTGTTGAATATCAAAGCTATTTCTCCATTTGGGGCAAATTTTGTCGCTTTATGCAGAAATGGTAAAACCATTTCTTTGGCAAAGTCATATTTATCACAATAGGTTTTCACGGATTTTGATAAATCAGTAGTGCCAAATGGTGGATTTCCAACAATCAAATCAAATTCAATAGCTTCAATTTCTTCGTTTTGCTCTATTGTATCTCTGCAAAATAAATTTTTACCTTGTTGTTTTAATGATTTATCATTTGGATTATTGATAAGATAGGGTAAACGATGTTTTTCATTTTGCCATAAAGTTTTTGGGTCTAAACTGTCCACCAACGCCAAATACAAACTGAATGCAGCTACTTTTATAGCCTGCGAATGTAGTTCTACACCAAAAATATTATCTGTCAATAATTTTTTTAGTTTGTCAAAATCAGTTAGCTTTCCTTTGTGTTGATTTTCATAGCGTTTTACCAAACGCTTGAAACTTTGAACCAAAAAAATTCCCGAACCACAACTTGGGTCTAAAATCTTGACATTATAATTTTCATCTGATTTATTTATTGGTAATTTTTCATTCAAAATAAACTCAACCAATGCAGGAGGTGTATAATATGTTCCTGTTTTTTTCTTTAATTCAGGGTCGGTTTTGAATAAAAAGTTTTCATAAATCTCGCTCAATAATTCAATCTGAATGATGCTAAAATCAAACAACCGCCAATCTTCAAAAAGTTGAGTTTGTGGTGTATTGTCGTTACCGCTAATGAAACATTTTTTTATCAGTTTAAGCTGTTCAACTGTTATTGTTTCGGTTATTTTACCGTTTTCATCTCGCTCTAATGTAAATACATTTCCATTAAAATCTTCTTCCAATCGTTCGTATAATTGGTAAGTAGCTTTTACATCATCTAAAATATCAAAATATGATTTTGCTCCCGTTTCATACAAGGAGTATAATTCTTTATCCGTTGCTCCTCTATCTTCAAGATATAAAAGAAATAATGAACGAAGAATAATTTTGTGGATAAAATTTATATCAAGTCCTTGCTCTTCAAGTTGATTAGCGGTATTAATTAAACTTTCTACCAAATATTTATCAACTCTACGTTGCAATTTAATTTTATCTCTAATAAACTGAGCTTCTTTTAAAGTCCAAACAATGCCCGAATCAATTGCAATTCGAGAAAAGAGATTATTAAGCTCTTTAAGTTGTTCCTTATCTGAATACAGATATGATTTTATTTCAAGGCTTTGTAGTTCTTCTGCTAAATCAAGATTTTCTTTAGTCTTTAAAATAGGCTTTTCAGAACAGTTGTAAATTCGAATTTCAGTATCTGAATAGACATACAGAAATAATACTTTTTTGTAGTTCCAAATTTTTCTGTGAATGTCAGTTATTTCTTGTAAGGTTTTATCATCAAAAGAATTTATTTTTTTCAGAAAAACAGCAGGAAAACTATTTTTGTTATCATCTGTATTGAAATAAACAGAATCAACTCCAAATTCACGGACTTGTTCAAGCACAATAGATTCACTTTCTAAGAGTTCTTGACTCTTAAAATTTACAGATTTAGCTCTATCTAAACCTATTGACTCTATTACCTCTTGTCCTGGCATCTTAATTTTTATACAAAAAAACTTTTAACGAAAGTACGAAATTTTAACGTTTGAAAAAATCAATTTTAATAAAATATTTAACCTGAGTTCGGGTAATTTATTCTTCGGTCTGCATTTACTGTGTTGGCATACTAAACATAAATCAATTCAAGTGTTTTTCTAAAATTTTTCGCTTTTTTTCTGCCGAACTTTCAATTATTTTTTGTGCTTCAGCAATTTTGCTTTCGTAAGCCTCTATTTCTTTTACGATTTTTTGTTGCTGTCTTTTTTGCTGATTTGTTTTTGTCTTTTCCCCGGTAGGTAGTTTTGGGGCGATACAATTTTTTGCCCCGTTTTGCTTTCCAATTCCTTTCTAGCATTTCCAGCAACAGCCCCACCTTGTTTAGCCGCTTTTTTATTTTCTACAAAACCTTTAGGATTTTGTGTTTTGACGATAGCAGTAGTAGAGGCTTCGCCTAACATCGAAAAAATAAGTTCAAGGTCGGTCATGTGGTCGCGTAAATTTTGGCTTTTTAGTCCTTTTACTTTTTTGTATTCCGTTGGAGTTAGTCCAAAAGTTGCTTTTGAAATTTCGGCAGTCAAAATGGCGTATTCAATTTGCTCTTTTACACCTCTGTTTTTCCATTCGTCAGTAAGTTCTTCCCGAATGGCAATACTCCGCATACGCTTTTCTATCCAATCGTCAGAATAACCTTTAAGTTTATAAAGTTCTCTTGTTCTCTGCGTAGCAAGTTCAGGGTTTTCTATTTCGTCCAAACGATCGGAACCTACTTGTGCCAACCAAAGTTTAAATGGTTCGGCTTTGGGCGAGGGAATGGATTGGATAATGCGTAAAAGTCCTTTGGTATCAGATGCTTGTATTTTTCGTTTTTTACCGTCTGCTGCTGTCATTTCAACTAGGGTACAAATTGTACCCCAGTTGTTTTTAAGTTGTTCATCACGGCTCAACATTCTTTTGATATATTGCTTTACATCAGCACTATCCGTCAAAACTTCAACTACATCTTGCACCGAAAAATACCATTTTCCGTTTGTTTCATTCCAAATAGAACGTATTTGTTTGCTTTCAAATAATTTGATATTGCTCATAGAACAAATATACAAAATATTGTTTTAAGTAGCAATTCTTTTCAGTTACAAATACTTCTCTAATATTTTCCGTTTTTCTTCTACAGAACTATCAATTATTTGCTGTGCTTCGGAAATTTGTGTTTCTAATATTTCGATTTCCGAAACAATGCGTTGTTGTTCTTTATCTGAAACAATAGGAATTAGAAGTAATTTGATGTCATCAGGATAAACATGTGGTTGAGCCTGTCCTTTAGCTAAAGAAAAGATTTGTTTTTGAATAGCCTTTAAGTAATAGTAAATGAAAGTAGTTTCTAAATCTGTTTTAGCACGTATAGTTGTACAGTCAGAAGCAAATATTTTTTCTCTCCAAAAATTTACATATCCAGCATTTGCCCCAGAAGCACTAATTGTTATTGTGTTTTCTTCTCTGTTAAACTCGTTGTGTAAATAAGCATAATTAACTCCTCCTGCTACAACTTTAATATTTCCTTCTTTTGTACCTTTTTGAGTAATTGATTTGCCTTTTTTAATTTCACACAATTCTCCAATCTTCTTTTTCTCGCTTTTTACATTTTGCATTGTTTGGGCAATGCTGATTTTTAGTTGCTCTATTTCTTTTTGAGCTTCATTTCTTGCTTTATCAATTTTTTCGCACTCGGTTACGATTTGTTTTTGAATATCAAGTGGTGGAAGTGGGATTTTGATTTCTGAAACAGTACTTGATAGGTTGTTTATGTTTGCTCCGTTTGCTGTATTTCTAATTATGCTTTCGTTATCAACTTCCTTTAAATCGGCAACCGTAATTTTTTTATTTATATATGCTGAAATATTATCGTCAAAAAGCCCATTGGTAAAAGAAATAAAAGCATAAGTTTCTTTCCATACTTTGAATAGATCTTTCACACTTTTTGCCTTTTCATAGGATAATGTGGTTTTATTCTCAGCGAGTTTCATCATATCGTCGCGAACAGGAATTAACTTGTAATCAGATTTTACTTCATCATCAACAAAATCCGAAGCGTATAATGCTAAAAATTGTGTACTTTTTTCTTGTTGAAAATAACTAAAAAGTTGTCCACCGTCTTCTAATGTATCTTTCCAAGCATTTTCAAATTCTTTTCCTGCTGTTTTACATTCAATAATCAGCAACGAATCATCATTGTTATTTTTAACCCAAATGTCAGCACGTCCGCCACTTGCACCATGTCCGAGCTTCCATTTTGGTTCAAGTTCAATGTGTTTTGGATTGTAGCCTTTTTCAAAAAGTCGATGCACACACTCAAATACAACAAAGTTTTCGTTTGACGAAAAGTTGCAAGTTTGACGTTCGTTAATTTTAAGACCTTTATCCTCAGGATAGACAAGCTCTTGTTTTTTGAAATCGGCTTTAAGTTCAAAATTATCAAATTGCTTGATATAAACTTGATTGCTTTCTGTGAAGTTTAATATTGAGAGAAGATTTTTGAAATTGTCTTTTGTTATCATATTTACGGTAAAAAAAGCGACGTGGACTATTCCTATTTTACTTGCAATCGAAGCCCGACCAAAGGCAAAGCACGAAGCAAAAAGGAACGCCCACGTCTTACCGTAGGCGTTTTCACTTTTCACTTTCCCGTGCTTATTGAAAAATTGGTCGTATTTCGATTGCAGGAAAATTTTAAGCGTAAACGCTATATTTTATATGTTCTTATTATTTTTATTTAATCATTTATATGTTTTTTAGTATATTCAACAAATATAAACAATTTTGTTTTTATTCTTTCTTATTTTTTAAGTTCAATTTTTTATTATACTCCGCCATCTCTTTTGACACTAAACTTTATTTTCACCAAATTCTCCACTTGGGGAAAATGGTTATTAGGTTCTTGTTCAGAGTTTTTACAAGATTGTTTGGCTTTATGCAGTTAGTTGTAGCTCTTTTAATTTTACAAAAAATAACCTAACGGCTTTGCCGAAAATTATATATATTTTTAAAACACAAACTTTGTTTCTAATTCTTTTTGAACTGCTTCCATGAGCCAACGAGGTGTAGATGTTGCACCGCAAATACCTATTGAATGGTGCGGGTTTATATCTATGTTGTGAATTTCCTGAGGGTCTGAAACAAAAAATGTTTGCGGATTTTCTTCTTTGCAATACGAAAAAAGTACTTTCCCATTTGAACTTTTTTTGCCGCTTACAAATAAAATCATATCATATTTTTTTGCAAAAACACGTAATTGCTGCTCGCGATTTGATACTTGTCTGCAAATTGTGTCATGTGATTCAAAATCAGCGGTTTTAGATTTAATAGTGTCTGAAATATGATTAACATCTGTTA
>JAAYPM010000124.1 GCA_012519815.1 Bacteroidales bacterium | reverse complement strand
TGTAAAATATCAATTAAAAATTTAGATTTAAATCCGATAGTCATTTCCTCTCCATCGTATCTACAATTTAGTTGTTCTTGTCCCGAAGATGAAAAATCAATGTCTTGTGCAGAAATATTGAGTAATGAGCCGCTCATTTCTAATTTTGCGAGATTACTTGCAGGATTTGCAAAAATTGACACTACTTTTAATTTGCTATATAAATCCATTCTATCTACAAGTAATTTATTTGGATTTTGTGTAGGAATAACCGCATTATACGCAGGATATTTTCCTTCGATTAATCTACAAACAATAGTATAGTCTGACAACAAAAAAAATGCATTTTTTTCATCGAATTCAATTGTGATTTCATTAGCATCTTTACTTAAAATAGTACGAAGAATTGTAGCAGTTTTCTTTGGAAGAATAAAACTTGCTTCACTATCCGCTTTCACGTCAGAGCGTGTATATCGTGCCAATTTATGTGAATCAGTAGCCACCATACGAAAATGCTCTTCGGTTAATTCAATAAGCACCCCATTCATTACAGGTCGCATTTCATCGTCTCCTGTAGCAAACATAGTGCTACTAATTGCTTTTTGGAATATTTCCGAACTAATTTTGATTGTTGTTTTCGGTTCTTGAATTTCGGGAACTTTTGGGAATTCGTCACCATTTTGTCCTACAATAGAATATTTTCCACTCGCAGATTGAATATCAATTTGGAACGTGAGAGTGTCAATTTTAAACGTAAGTGGTTGTTCCGTAAACTCTTTCAACAAATCCGTTAAAAGTTTTGCATCTATAGCAATAATTCCTTCACCTTTTGTATTACTCAATTCAATTTGAGTATTTAAAGTAGTTTCAAGGTCAGACGCTGTGATATACAACACACCATTATCTAAACGAAATAAAAAATTATCAAGAATAGGTAATGTGTTTTTATTATTAATTACACTCTTTACAATGTTTAATTGTCCGAGTAAATCAGATGTTGATACAATAAATTCCATATGTTATGTTTTTTCAGAATAAGACTTAGTTCTACAAATGTAAAAAAAATATACGTTTTTTATTAAAAACTTACGCATCAATTTTTGCATATTTTGCGTTAGCTTCAATAAAAGCACGTCGAGGAGCAACATCATCGCCCATAAGCATAGAAAACACTCTATCAGCCTCGGCGCTACTTTCAATTGTTACTTGTCGGAGCGTTCTAAATTCAGGGTTCATGGTAGTATCCCACAATTGCGAGGCATTCATTTCACCTAAACCTTTATACCGTTGAACAGTAACAGACCCCTCTTTACCATCTCCTAATTCAGAAATAGCTGTTATTCTATCCTCTTCTGTCCAACAATATCGTTCTTGTTTTCCTTTTTTTGCTTTTACTAAATATAAAGGAGGTGTTGCTATATATAAATATCCTCGTCTTACTATTTCCTTTAAATATCGGAAAAACAAGGTCATAATAAGTGTTTCTATATGGCTACCGTCAATATCGGCGTCACACATAATAATAATTTTATGATAGCGAATTTTCTCTAAATTTACAGCCTTGCTATCATCTTCGGTACCGATAGTAACTCCAAGAGCTTTAAATATATTACTAATTTCATCACTTTCAAAAATTTTGTGAGCCATTGCTTTTTCTACATTCAGAATTTTTCCACGCAAAGGAAGAATTGCTTGGTTAAAACGATTTCTTCCTTGTTTTGCAGTACCACCTGCCGAATCTCCTTCGACAAGAAACAATTCACAATTTTCAGGATTTCTATCAGCACAATCGGCAAGTTTACCGGGCAATCCCCCACCCGACATAGCATTTTTTCGTTGCACCCGTTCACGAGCATTACGAGCAGCTATACGAGCAGAAGCAGCAAGAATAACTTTTTGAACAATTGTTTTTGCTTCTTTAGGATGTTCTTCTAAATATATTTTAAGCATTTCGCTTACTGCTTGATCTACAGCCAAACTAACCTCAGAGTTACCCAATTTAGTTTTTGTTTGTCCTTCAAACAGAGGCTCTTGCACTTTAACAGAAATAATAGCTGTTAAACCTTCTCGAAAGTCATCACCATTAATTTCAATTTTTTGTTTTGCAAGAGCACCCGAATCTTCAGCATATTTTTTAAGTGTACGCGTAAGTCCTCTTCGAAATCCTAACAAATGCGTTCCGCCTTCAATCGTATTAATATTGTTTACATACGTATGTACATTTTCGGCATATGATGTATTATATTTTAATGCTATTTCAACAGGAATATCATTTTTTTGCGTTTCAATATATATAACATCATCTACAAGATTTTCACGCGATTTGTCCATAAAAACAGCAAATTCTTTCAATCCTTCTTCGGAATAGAACTCCGATGAAATAAATTCATTATTATCATCAGTTTCGCGTTTATCAGTAATTCTCAATCGAACACCTTTATTTAAATAAGCCAATTCTCTTAGACGAGATTCGAGCACACTAAATTTAAACACAACAGCTTGAAATATAGTAGTGTCTGGCCAAAACGTAACCTGCGTTCCTGATTTCTCACTTGTGCCAATTTCAGCAACAGGTGCCTGAGGAATACCTACTCGATATTCTTGTCGGTATTTTTTTCCGCCGCTATTAACAATTACCTCACATTTACTTGAAAGTGCATTCACACACGACACACCAACACCATGCAATCCTCCCGAAACCTTATAACTATCTTTATCAAACTTTCCACCTGCATGAAGAACGGTCATAACCACCTCTAAAGCAGAACGTTGTTCTTTAGCATGCATTGCAACGGGAATACCGCGTCCGTCATCTATAACGGTAATGGAATTATCTTCATTTATAAATACGTCTATCTGCGAACAATAGCCAGCTAAAGCCTCATCAATAGAGTTGTCAACAACCTCATATACAAGGTGGTGCAACCCTCTTTCTCCAATATCCCCAATATACATTGCTGGTCGCTTACGTACAGCCTCAAGTCCTTCTAATACTTGAATACTATCTGCAGAATAATCTTTTTGTTTTGTGATGTCTTCACTCATAGTGATTTATATCTTACAATTTATTACTGTCATTAATTATATTAAATGTTTGCACATTCAAATTTGAGCGAAATTACAAAAAACATTTTATTTTAAATCTTCTATTTCTTTGAAAGAATTAAGAACTTATTAACATATCTATACACATAAAAAAACATCAAATTATTTCTCCAAACTTCTGTTGTGTATATAAAATGCTAATACGCTTTAAATCATCTTTTTTTACTTATTACACTTTTTCGTATTTAAGATGGTAAAGCAAAAATCTATACATTCACAAAAGTACAAGTATGTGTTAAAGATATTCAAATGTTTTTTAGCTGTACATTAATGCATTACATTTAATGAGTTTTTGCATGTCCACACACATGGCAATAAAATTTCTTAACTGTGAGGTTTTCCATTATTTGGAACGAAATTTTACCTGTATCTATCAATTCGCACAATTTTTTAGGATTTATTTCAAATGCACGCTGTAAAGCCTGTTCAAAAATCTCAGTATAATGCATATAATCAGTATGGGTACACATTGACAAAAACGTAAAAATAAATTCTTCACTAATCGAAGGATTATGAATCATAGGCGCCATTATTTCTAAAGGATACTCATAGTCTCCCATAGAAGAGAATAAAATTGCTAAGTTCAAGGCTCCCTGCCAATCATCTTTTTGAATTTCGATTATATTTTTAATTCGTTCAAATGCAGCTTGTATAAACGAATCTTCGCTGGAAACTTTTAGTGTTGTTTTTAAAGCTTCTAACGATTTAATTTGCAATTGTAAATTAAGCGGGTCAACAACATGTTTAGGAAGTTCTGATATGAGTAAGGCATCTATTTCTCTTTGCATTTCATACACATAATTTTCGCTATCAATAATTTCTAATTGCAAGCGTGCATACGCTAAATTGCGTCTAATATATAAGTTTGTAGGAGATTGTCTGTTCAAACGTCTCATTTCAATTACATATGCAGCATCAACAGGGATATTTAAAGCAGTATATTGCAACCAAAGTTTATTCATTTGGATTCCTGAATACGCAGCACAATCAGGAATATTCATTCTGTCAACAATGTACTTTGAATAATGTCCGCTTAAAACTTTTTGAATAATGTATTTTTGAATAGATAAAGCATCGTTATCTCTATATTCTTTCAATGCTTTATGAAACATATATAACACATATTCTTCTTCTTTTTGCACAGTTGAAATATCATATTGTGCCAAAATTTGCACTTCGGCAAAGCGTTGTTTTGCTAATATAGGTTCGAGCATTGCTTTATTATCACCTTTTTTTATAAAAGCAGATATTTCTTCTTTTGATTTTGGTTTTAGAAACTGAAAATCTGTACCAACAATGTCAGAATAAAATAAATCCCACGATTCTTTGCTCAGTGTTTTAATTGGAATTTTAGTGCCACTATATTCATGTATAGCCTGCACCATACTATTTATTCTTTGTCCTCGCAATTGTAAATTTTTATCTCTATCGCCTTCTATAGAAGAATATGCGACAACAGTAAATCGTAAAGGATTAAAATATGGTTGTTTTAATGAATCTACAAAGGCTTTAATATCTTCTTTTTTATACTTCGATCGTCCAGTTTCAAAAGGAATTCGGAATGAAATAATTGCAGTGTCCCCTTCTTTAGGAATAAAAACTTTCTCATTAAATTCATTAAATCGTGAAATAGTGTCGGGATACGCAAAAATTTCGGGCATGCCAGTAGTCATATGAGGAACAGTATAGGGACGTATTAGATTTTTACATACACTTTTGTCTTTAATTATTACCAAATTAACCTCATAATCTTTAACACCTTCGGGTATTGTTCCTAAAACAAGTTTTAGCTCTCGTTGCCCTAATCGCCCTTGATATTCATTTACACGTACAAAATTTTCGTAAAAAATAGGTTTTGTGAGGTATCCTTTATTTACAAATATATTATTTACGGTATTTAGTCCTTTACAAGGATATTGCTCCCACATAACAACATCTGCCGCTATACCATCTTTTTCGTTTCGTAATAATTTTCTTAAAGCGCGCAAATCATTTGTTTCAAAATAAATCACACCTTTTTCTACTCGAAGCATAGAGTGTAAAGAATATATATTCGAAAATCTTTCGCATGATTTGCAAAATCGTTCATTATAAGGATGCAATCCATATTGATTAATTGTTATAGGCAGCCCTGAACTTTTAATTTCATTTCGAGGAACAGAATAAATAGAATAATTTCCAAAATTTAAAGAAATATATACTTTTTTACCTTCTTTGTCTAACTGACTTGCTATGCCAATAAATATATATCGAGGATTTTTTAAAATATCTTGGATTCGACTTCTACTAAACAAAGTGTAGGCAATATCATACGCAACTTCATCATACGTTAATAATGTTTTACCTTTTGCCACTAATGCTTTATAAATTATTTCATTTGCATCTTGATTTCCTGCATCATATTCATATAAGCGAGCCGCTATTTTTTTGCGATCCGGCACATCGTTAATACGCGTAATATCTCTTTTTGCAATAAACTCAACTTGGTCTAAAGCTGTGTATTCTAATATTTTTTGCATTTTAAATTGACGAATATTCAATTTTTGACATTCTAAATTTAAATGATAAAAAATTGCATCACGCATCAAAGTATCATCATACGATTCTGGGAATATTTCTGTAAAAAATAATTCTCTTCGTTCGTGAGTAATAACATATTCTTGTTGTGAAAACACAGCTAAGCCATGAATAAGAATAAAAAAAAGTAATAGATTCTGCCTCATCATAAAAGTGTTTTTGCAAAAATTACGCATAACCTCACAAAAGTAATAAAATTTCAATATATTTTCACTTTTTTAGCTACTAGTTTAATTTTTCTTTGATTTATTAAAATACATTACTATTCTTTCTATTTTTACAAAATAATTTACATCGTATAATTTAAACATACAACATGTCTAAAAATGAAGATAATACAATACGAATTGACAAATGGTTATGGGCTGTTCGCATATATAAAACACGTAATTTGGCAAATGCGGCTTGTAACAATAATCAGGTAAAAGTAAATTCTGTGTTAGTAAAACCCTCTCGTCTCATTCATGTTGGTGATTGTATTCAAGTAAAAAAAACACCAATTTTTCACACATACAAAGTACTTGCTATTTTATCGCAACGCCAATCGGCAAAGGTAGTTGCAAACTATGTAGAAGACATTACACCTCCCGAAGAAATTGAAAAATTACAGACGATGCGACTTCAAAAATCTGTTGTTAGAGAAAAAGGATTAGGAAGACCAACAAAAAAAGAAAGGCGTAGTCTTGAAGAATTTGGCTATTTATAATATATTTACCGAATATGATTATTGCAAAACAAAAACGAAACGAAAATATTGTAGAGTATATTCTTTATATGTGGCAATTAGAGGATATGCTTCGTGCATTTTCATTTGATATTTCTAAAATAGTTCATCAATTTGATTTTCCAAAACATGTAATTACCGACATTGAAAAATGGTATAAAGAATTGGCTCTTGCAATGAAAAACGAAGGCATAGAGTCTTCTGGACATTTAATGCAATTAAAAGAACTTGTGCAAGATTTATCAACACTCAACATTAAACTTCTGCAAACTCCTACCGAAAAAACATATCATGAATTATTTAATGATGCACTACCACATATTTCTGAAATTATAAAAAAATCAGACAATACATTGAAAAATGAAATTGATGCATGTTTAACTGGAGCATACGGATTACTTATGTTTCGACTACAAAATAAAAATATAAGTTCTGACACTAAACAAGCTCTTGGCACATTCACACGTTTACTTGCGGCACTTTCTCAAAAATATCACGCAATGGAAAAAGGAGAATTACATATTTAAATATTTACGACTATGCCTATTATTTCCCCCTCATTATTATCTGCAGATTTTGCTTTTTTAAAGCAAGAAATTGATTTTATTAATTCAAGTGCCGCTGATTGGTTCCATTTAGACATAATGGACGGGGTTTTTGTACCAAATATTTCTTTTGGACTTCCGCTTGTTGAAACAATAAAAAAATATGCAAAAAAACCTTTAGATATACATTTAATGATTACAAATCCAGATTTGTATATTGAACGATTTAAAAATGCAGGAGCTGACTGGCTTACTGTTCACATTGAAGCATGTACGCATGCACATAGAACAATACATGCAATTAAAAAATTAGGTATAAAAGCTGGTATTTCATTAAATCCTCATACACCTATTAATTCTATAGAAAACATTATTACTGATGTTGATATGGTACTTATAATGTCTGTAAACCCGGGATTTGGTGGACAGTCATTTATTCCACAATCAATTCAAAAAATTAAAGAACTCAAAAAACTTATACAAAAAACTAATTCTCAGGCACTTATTCAAGTTGATGGTGGCATTGACACTACAAATGCAAAACAAATAGTAGCAGCTGGTGCTGATGTGTTAGTTGCAGGAAATTCAATATTTACTTCCTCAGACCGAAATGCAACTGTGCAGTTTTTAAAAGATATATAATTACATTTTATTAGCTTTTTCAAACTGAAGAAGCCATTTTTTTCGTGCTATTCCGGCAGCATAACCGCTTTTGTTTGTTGAAGCATGTAATATTCTATGACAGGGTATAATAATAAGTATAGGATTTTTTGCAAGAGCTTGCCCAACAGCAATTGCACTCTTTGGATTTTTAATTTCTCGTGCAAGTTCGCCATACGTTTTGGTAGTTCCATAAAGAATAGAAGTTGATGTTTCCCACACTTTTTTTTGAAACTCCGTGCCATGCATGTATATAGGCACCGAAAAGATGTTTCTATCACCCAAAAAATATTCAGATAATTGTTGCTTACAGATGTCAATGTATTCATTTGATTTTTGAGGGAGAAGACACGGCATTTTATCAACAAAAGTAATTGCACAAATGCCTAATTTACATGCTTCTATATGTAAAATTCCAATAGGCGATTCAAAAAAATCGGCACATACACTATCGTTATATTTATGAATTAGGTACAAATTATATGTAAAAATTACTATAAATCACGGAAAAACTTACGTTGAAATAGGATTAAATACAAAACTCCTACTGTTATTGCCGAATCTGCAATATTAAAAATTGGTTTAAAAAATGTAAATGATTCGCCACCAAAAAATGGAAACCAATGAGGAAATGCACCACGAAAAATGGGACAATAAATCATATCAACAACATGCCCTTGAAGAAAGGGAGCATATCCTCCCCCAGCAGGTAAAAATTCAGCTGCCTGTCCAAAGGTACTTTCGCCAAATAACACACCATAAAAAGCACAATCAATAATATTTCCTATGGCTCCAGCTAAAATAACAGAAAGTCCTAAAATAACATCTAAAGGAGCATCTTTACGAATAAGTTTTTGAATGTAATATATAATAAATCCCGAAGCGATTAAACGAAAAATGGTAAGGGCAATTTTCCCAAAAACACCGCCAAACTCAATACCAAAAGCCATACCAGGGTTTTCAATGAAATAAATGAATACCCTGTCGCCCACAACTGGAATCATTTCATTAAGATGCATTGATGTTTTTACAAGAATCTTTGTAATTTGATCGGCGCAAAGAATTAAAAAAACTATCAAAAATGCCCAGTGCTGTTTTTTCATTTTATCTTAATCCGGAATTTTTCGCATCAATACTTAATGTTGCATGTGGCACAGCACGTAAACGTTCTTTTGAAATAAGTTTTCCTGTAGCTCTACACACGCCATATGTTTTATTTTCAATTCGCACAAGTGCAGCACGTAAATGTTGAATGAATTTTTCTTGTCGCTCAGCTAATTTTCCTGTTTCTTCTTTTGAGAGCACAGCTGCACCTTCTTCAAAAATTTTAAATGTAGGTGATGTATCTTGAATATCATTACTATCAAGATGGCGTATTGACTGGCGAAGATGTTCATAATCAACAATCGCTTTGTCTAATTTTGTAAGGATTAATTCCTTAAACTCTTGTAATTCGGCATCAGAATACCGTGTTTTTGTTTCTGCCATAATTTTTCCTCCATTAATTACGATTTAGCAATAGCAATGATTATTGCAACATCATTGTCAAATTCTACGACTTTTTGTAATTTTTGTTTTGGTTTGTTTACTATTTTAATTGATGTACATAAGGTTTCAGTTGCAATATACTCTTTAAATTGTTCTATTGCATCAACAATTTTTTCATGTTCTTGTATTTCCAAATTAAT
>JAAYPM010000123.1 GCA_012519815.1 Bacteroidales bacterium | reverse complement strand
TGCAAATGTTATAGAATACATATATATAAAAGGAAATGTTTCTGCAGAATTAGCCGTTCGCTTAGCTCTTACAAAAATTATTGGAGCATACGGTTTGGTTGTTATTTGTGTTGATGAGCCGAATCAGTTAATTGTTGCACGTAACGGAAGTCCTTTAGTTATAGGCGTGGGAAAAAATGAATATTTTATTGCCTCAGATGCAACTCCAATTATTGAAAATACAAATCGTATTATTTATTTAAATGATCAAGAAATAGCAGTTATTACCCGCGAAGAGTTGTCGTTAAAAACCATTACAAACGACGCTCTTATACCAATGGTTCAAGAATTAAATCTTGATATAGAGGAAATCGAAAAAAATGGGTTTAGTCATTTTATGCTCAAAGAAATTTTTGAACAACCAAAATCAATAACCGATACATTTCGAGGAAGAGCTTCTAAAAAACCACCTGAAATATATTTAGGAGGACTGTATAATGTGTTTGATAAATTAGATGCAGCAAATCGCATTATCATTGTAGCTTGCGGAACGTCATGGCACGCTGCATTGGTTGGCGAGTATCTAATAGAAGAATTTGCACGAATTTCTGTAGAAGTTGAATATGCCTCTGAATTTCGATACAGAAATCCAATTATATCAAAAGATGACATCATTATTGCCGTAAGTCAAAGTGGCGAAACTGCCGACACGCTTGCCGCCGTTAAACTTGCAAAAGAATCGGGGGCTACGGTTATAGGAGTTTGTAATGTGGTGGGTTCAAGTATTACTCGCGAAACAGATGCTGGCGTATATACACATGCTGGTCCAGAAATAGGCGTTGCTTCAACAAAAGCCTTTACTACACAAGTAACGGTGCTTACTATGATGGCACTGTTGTTAGGAAAACGACGAAAAACGTTATGTGAAAAATCGTACGTATCGTTTATTAAAGAACTTTACACTATTCCCGATAAAATTGAGCAAATTTTAGCGAAAAACGACCAATATAAAGAAATAGCGTCTCAATTTAAAGATGCTACAAATTGTATTTATTTAGGAAGAGGAGTTTTATTTCCAGTTGCACTCGAAGGTGCTCTTAAACTCAAGGAAATATCATATATTCATGCCGAAGGGTATCCTGCTGCTGAAATGAAACACGGACCAATTGCATTAATTGATGAAAATATGCCTGTGGTTATTATTGCTACAAAAGACAAATCATACGATAAAGTAGTAAGTAATATTCAAGAAGTAAAAGCACGAAAAGGTGTTGTTATTGCTATTGTAGATGAAGGTGATACAACTATTGCCGAACTTGCCGATTATGTGATTGAAGTGCCTGAAACTTTATCAGAACTTGCACCTCTCACAACGGTAATTCCTTTACAATTGTTTTCATATCATATTGCAGTTATGAGAGGCTGTAATGTTGACCAGCCAAGAAACCTTGCAAAATCTGTTACTGTTGAATAATGAAGCAATATAATAAAATACTTATTTTTAGATTAAGTTCAATAGGTGATATTATATTAACTTCTACATTAGTTCGTTGTGTAAAAACACAATACCCTGACGCTCAAATAGATTTTGTTGTTAAACGTCAATTTTCGTTGCTGCTAACTCTTATGCCTGAAATTACAAAAATCCACACTTTTGATGCTGAAGAAGGATTTAATGGTTTGCTAAAATTACGCAAAACACTTGCAAAAGAAAAATACGATGTAATGCTAGACATCCACAAAAATTGGCGAAGTTTATTTATACGAAATACAATAGGAGCATCACATGTATATCGTTACAAAAAGCATCTTATGAAGCGATTTTTTATGATACGTTTTAAAATTGACGCATATCATATAGTTCGTCCTGTGTATCTTCGTTTTTTAGATGTAGCAAAAAAAATAGGTGTAGAATATGATAATAAACAAACTGAATTATTTATACCTAAGGAAATTCAAAAAAAAGTAGATGATTATATTGAAGATGCAGGCTTAAAACCCCACAAAAACCTTATTGTTCTTTGTCCGGGTGCAAGTTTTAGCAATAAAAAATGGCAAATCGAAAAATTTCAAGAATTAGCGCAAAGAATTATTGATAGAACAAAAATGCAAGTAATTCTTTTAGGTGGAAGCAAAGAAAAAACAGCATGCGAAACCATTTTAAATAACGTACAAGGTGCAATTATGAGCGTGCCCGGAGTATTTAATTTAGCAGAATCGGCTGCACTTTTAAATAGAGCACAACTAACTGTAGCAAATGATACAGGTATGTTGCATTTATCGGAAGCACTCAATGTGCCTGTGGTTGGGATTTACGGTCCAACGGTTCGACAATTTGGCTATTTCCCAATTTTGCAAAAAAGTAAAGTTGCCGAAGTTGAATTAGCATGCAGACCTTGTACAAAAATGGGTATGAATTATTGCCCAAAAAACACATTTGACTGTACCCAAAAAATTTCGGTAGATACAGTATTTGAACTAATAGAAACTATTTTACCGAAAAAATAAACATGAAAATTTTTATATTTTTCTACACTATTCTTTATTGCTTTATTTTTATTCCACTTGCGTTTATTGCAAGTATTTGGAGTAAAAAAATTCGCTGCGGATTGCAAGGAAGATTTCGACAAATTAAGAAAATTCGTGCATTTGCAAAAGAAAAAACACCTGCTCCCTTGTTTTTGTTTCACAGTTCATCGGTTGGAGAATGGGAACAATCAATACCAATAATTCAAGAATTAAAAAAACAATCGCCAGATATTCAGATTGTTGCAACGTTTTTCTCTCCTTCGGGAATGAAACATGGAAAAAAAGAATTAGTAGATGCAAGTTTTTATTTACCCTTTGATATATATTGGGTAGCTCTTCGTTTTTTTAAAATTTTACAACCAACAGCCTGGGTAATATCAAAATATGATGTGTGGCCCATGTTTGTGTTTGCAGCTCATTCATTAAAAATACCCGTTATTCTTAGCTCTGCAGAGTTAGCGGAAGATTCAACACGACACAAGTCAATTTTTGCCACTATTAATACATTATTTTACCGATATCTTTCGGTTGTTTTTGTTGTTTCTCATGAATATAAAGAACGATTTCTTAACATATTTCCATATCCTGACAGAATTATTGTATCTGGCGATGCACGATATGACCACATTATTTCTAATGCACAAAAAAATGAATTAAAACAACCAATAGAACTCTTTGCAAACCCACTTTCTCTAACATTTATAGCTGGTAGTATTTGGCCTAATGACGAAAAACATCTGTTACCAGCAATTTTATCTATATATAATACATTTGCAAATGTGCAATTTATTTTAGTTCCTCACGAATTAGCCGAAGACCATATTGAAAGCATTGAACATTTCTTTTATGAAAGTTCTATTGCAACCGAACGATATACAAAATTTCTTACTAATCAAAAAAGCCATTGTAGAATTGTAATTGTAGATACCATAGGAATGCTTGCAAAATTATATCAAACTACAGATATAGCATATATTGGCGGTGCATTTTCTTCAGGAGTGCATAATGTTGCCGAACCAGCAATTTTTGGAAATGCTGTTTTATTCGGTCCAAAACATTTAAATTCACACGAGGCGGTACAATTGAAAAAAATTGAAGCTGCATTTCAACTAACAAACGAACAGGAATGTATTTCTATTCTTACCAATTTAATTACAAACAAAGAGCTTCGTATAACCGCAGGTACAAAAGGAAAAGACTTTATATATGCAAATAAAGGTGCTACAAAAATAATTTCGCATTATTTAAAGCAACACATATAAACACTACTTCTATTCCTTTTTACCATTGCAACACAGCATTATTTATATTTTTTCGTTTTCGTGAGAATTTTTTCTACATGCCAAATAGAATGAATATGAGTAGCATGTACACGAAACAAAACCTTAGTATGAGATTCGGGCAATGTATGCATTAAAAAGATTTTATATGAATATGGGCGCCGTGTTTTTTTCCAGTCAATTACTACAGAGGCAGAATCTGGATATGGATATATTTTTTGCAGTAATTCTGCAGGTCCCACAATTGAAACATCGTATTGAATATCCTTATTTATTGTGTCTGGAGATATAAGCTCATATGAACTAACACATGAACTTATACCCAAAACACATGCTATTAACCACCAAACACGCATCATTACTGTCGACTCCGAAGAATATCTGAAAGACTGTATGTTGGTTCAACAGAACTCCATTCTCGTTCTAATTGTTCTTGTAACTTTACATCTTCTCGTCCAAATGCAATTTCTGCAATGCGTAAAATTGATTGTGTATATTGTTGTCGTTCCGCTTCAACAAGTTTTGAAAACTTTGGTTTTAAAGAGTTAAACCATTGCAGTTCATCAATCATATTCCGAACATAAATCATAAGTTCTTCATTTCCTTCATCTTGCATATCAATCATATAGTACGCATATGCGGTAGTAATAATTGAATCATCAAAATATGGAAATTGCCAATCGGGCATAATTGATTTTAATTTTGTAAGTACCTGCACAGCCGAGTCTTTTTTGTTCTCTTCGCCAAGCTGAATAGCAAGTTGATTAAACATAGAACGAACCCCTATAACACGAACAGTACGTTGATGGAAATGACACATATACACAGTTGAATCGCCCATGCCGCCCCATTCATATTTATTCATCACATTGTCATATAATACGTCTGTATCAGAATAAGGGATATTTATATTTTTATTATAAACAGGAACAAATTTGTATGCAAATCCATCATATCTCAGATAGTTTTCTAAGCCTAATTCTTGTGCTGAAACCGGATTTGAAAAATACAGAGGTCTATCCCATTCAAATCCATCTAAAATATCATACATAATAAGTTTGTTTTTATATATAGACTTATCATTTTCATTTTGCGTAATGGTAAATTTTATTTCTGAAACTATGCGACCACTATCTGCTTCAGAAACAATATTTTGTGCAAGCACTTGTTTTTTATTAACAGGGAAATATAAATTTCGAGCAGGAATAAAATTATATTTCTCACCTATAAAAGTGGTTTGCATATTGTCATCACGCACCACATCCATTGCTTGATCAAGAGAAATATATTTACCTTCTGTAAAACTCGACTCTTGAATACGTACAACATCTCGCACACCCTTACAAACTTGTTCGGGAGTAAGTTTTGTTGGAAGCGGAGCCGATTCATAAGTACGTTTCATCATTTGTTGCGAATACCAATCGGTAGAAAGAAGTGGCGAACAAATAACACGCTTATCTAAACCATATTCTTCTGCTTCTTGAATATACCACAGTGGGAAGGTATCGTTATCTCCCGCAGTAACAATCATACCATTTTTATCTACTGTTTTCATGTAATTTCTTGCAAATTCACGGGCAGTATATCTTCCTGAACGGTCATGATCGTCCCAATTTTCTGTTGCCAAAATAATTGGCACAGGCAATGCAACGCAACATGCAAGTGCGGCACATACTTTAGGGTGTTTTATATATTTTTTTCCAAGATTATATAATGCCATAACCCCTAATCCAATCCAAATAGAAAATGCATAAAATGAACCTGCGTATGCATAATCTCGTTCACGAGGTTGATACGGCGTTTGATTTAAAAACACAATAATTGCTAATCCTGTCATTAAAAATAATAAAAGCACAACAAATGCATCTTTTTTGTTTGCTTTTACATGAAACGCAAGCCCTAATAAGCCTAAAAGCAATGGTAAAAAATAATACGTATTTCGAGCGGGATGATTTTTAGCTTTTTCAGATATATGTGTTTGGTCGCCAACAAATAATTTATCAATAGCATTAATGCCGCTTATCCAATTTCCGTTAGTAAGTTCACCATGACTTTGCTCATCATTTTGTCGTCCTACAAAATTCCACATAAAATAACGGACATACATGTGTCCTACTTGATAGTTAAAGAAATAGGCAAGATTTTGGCTAAATGTTGGGACATTATATATGCCTCGTGAGGGCGAATTTCGTTCTTTATCATAGATAACACGTTTAGTATTTTTGCCCTCATCAATATTTGCCCAATGTTTATAGGCACGCACATGATGTGCTTCTCGGCTATACATACGCGGAAAAATAGTGGTAAATTCATTAGCCCAAATGTATTCTATACCATTATTTACTTTTACATATTTATTGCCACGAGGAGTATATGTATATTTTTCAATTACATTTGCAGAGCCGTCGTCATTCCAATCGGGTGCTGCGTTGTAATATTGTCCATAAAAAAGCGGATTGCTACCATATTGTTCGCGATTAAGATATGAAAGCAAAGCAAACACATTATCAGGATTATTCTCATCCATTGGGAGGTTTGCATTTGAACGAATTATAATCATTGCATATGATGAATATCCTATCATAACAACTGCTGCAATATTTACAATAGTGTTAAGAACATATTTGTTTTTTTGTGCTATATAATAGATAGTACCAGCAATTGCTGCAGTAATTAGTATCCACATAATTGGCGAACTTGCCATAAATGGTACACCAACAAGTACTAAAATGAGCGTAACAATAGCTGTTTGTGTTTTAATAGCATAGTCTTTATGTGTAATAATCATTCCAATAACTAAAGCAGCTATAAGAAGAAGAATGTATATAAGTAAGCCTGAATGGAAAGGCATTCCGATACTATTCACAAAAAACAATTCAAAATATGAGGCAAGTTCTACAGAGCCTACAATAACTCCCCACATCATACAGGCAATAAGTACAAATGAAACAAGACCAGCAATGATAATACCTTTGGGCGAAATGGGGAATTTTTTAAAATAATACACATATACAATTGCGGTAATTGTAAGTAAATTTAACAGATGGACACCTATAGAAAGTCCCATGATAAATGCAATTAATATAATCCATTTATCAGCCCATGGTTTATCGGCATCATTTTCCCATTTTAGAATACACCAAAACACAACCGCAGTAAACAAAGACGATAAACCATACACTTCTGCTTCTACTGCCGAAAACCAAAATGTGTCGGTAAAGGCATATGCGCTTGCACCTATAAAACCAGCACCTAAAATTACAATAATTGATGCTATTGTTAATTCTTGGTTATTAAAAAACTTTTTTGCCAAGTGGGTAATTGTCCAAAATAAAAACATAATAGTTGCACCACTTGCCACAACCGTAAATAAGTTAACATAAAAGGAAATCATTGTTACATCATTTCCTGCAAAAAGTGCAAAAAAACGAGCTAACATTAAGTATAAAGGAGCACCCGGAGGATGTCCAACTTCGAGTTTACTTGCTGTTGCTATAAATTCCCCACAATCCCATAAACTTACCGTTGGTTCCATTGTAAGAAAATACACGAGTGTTGCTCCAAAAAAAACAATCCAACCTAAAATAATATTATATAAAGAGTACTTTTTTTCCATGTGTATGATTTAAAATTTTTTACAAAAATATAAAAGCTTATGGTATTTCATAGTATAAAAGCATGTTTTTCTATTCAAAAGCTGTCCAACCTTGAGCTTGTATTGCAATAGGAGAACCCGAACGTGAAATCATATATAATCCCTGCTCTTGTTCGGTAATAGAACCTATAATATGTACATCGGGAATGGTTTTTATGTGTTCATGTTGTTCTATAGGAATGGTAAACAATAACTCATAATCTTCGCCCCCATTGAGTGCGGGTATAATTGCCTCCATTTCAAATTCCTGTGCTATTTTTTGTGTGTTTTTATGAATAGGAATTCGTTCTTCGTAAATACGACATCCAACATTACTTTGTGAACAAATATGTAAAAGTTCCGAAGACACACCGTCTGAAACATCAATCATGGCAGTTGGTATAATTGAAGCATCTGCAAGATTCTGAATCACATCAGCACGAGCTTCGGGTTTTAAATAGCGTTGAATACTATATTCATAGCCTTCTAATTTTGGTTGTGCTCCTTTACTTTGCTGAAATACAGTCTTTTCTCTTTGCATAATTTGTAAACCAGCATACGCTGCCCCCACATCGCCACTCACACAAATTAAATCATTCTTTTTTGCGGTATTTCTATATGTAATTGATTTTGGGTTTACTGTTCCAACCGCAGTAATACTTATTGCAAGTCCGGTAAGCGATGCACTTGTGTCGCCCCCAATAAGATCTACCGAATATGCTTTACATGCAAGTGCAATACCTTCATATAGTTCCTCAAGAGCTTCAACAGTAAATTTTGCAGAAACAGCAATACTCACCGTTATATGTTCGGGAGTTCCATTCATTGCATAAATGTCAGAAAGATTTACCACTACCGCCTTGTATCCTAAATGTTTAAGAGGAGTAAACATTAAATCAAAATGAATTCCCTCCATAAGTAAATCGGTGGTTATAAGCGTATGGGCTTGTTTTGTTTTTGCAAGAACTGCACAATCATCGCCAATAGCATATACGGTGTTTTTATGGGTAGCAGAAAAATTTTTTGTGAGTCGAGAAATCAGTTTAAATTCTCCCAATTCTGCTAATTCTGTTTGTTTTATCATATATTTATTTTTTTCAAAAATAGCAAAAATACTTAACTTTTGTGCAGCATATATACACGAATTATTGCCAAGATAAAAGGTATTATACTGACTTTATGCGGTAAAACAAAATCATAATTATAAAATTGTATATATTTGTACAAAACAAAAAAATATGAGTTGCAATTTATACTCGTTTGCAAAAGAATTATTGTGCTTACTTATTCAAACTCCTTCGATAAGTGGAAACGAAGAACATAC
>JAAYPM010000122.1 GCA_012519815.1 Bacteroidales bacterium | reverse complement strand
AGGGTCATCTACTTTGTTGGCAACTACAATAATTGGTTTTTTAACTTTTCTCAACATGTTTGCTATAGCCTCGTCAAAATCAGTTATACCACTTAGTACATCTACTAAAAAAATGATGATGTCAGCTTCTTCAATCGCAAGCAGCACTTGTTTTTTTATTTCATCTTCAAAAACATCATCAGATTTAATTGTTAATCCTCCGGTGTCAATTACGTTAAATATTTTTCCATTCCATATAGATTGTCCGTATTGACGGTCGCGTGTAACACCACTTGTAGCATCAACTATTGCTGTTTTTGATTCTGTTAATCGGTTAAAAAGAGTCGATTTTCCAACGTTTGGACGACCAACTATTGCTACAATTCCACTCATATTCTTAATTTTATGCAAATGTAAAGGATATTTGCGTATTTTCAAGATAATTATAGTGCGATAATCTCATCAGTTTTTTATATCTATATCTCTGTGGCAATGTGTTTTTGTGGAAAAAATGTATCTTTGCATGTTTTTAGCACAAAAAATGTATGGCAGATAATAATAAAGATTTTCAAAAATCACAATCTCGCACGAAAGGTAAAACGTTTTCAAACACGCATAATAACACCTCAAAGCGGACAAAAACTCGAGGTGATAAAAATTCCGTATATACATCAAAAACAACAGATACAGAATCTTCATTTTCACAAAAATCACATCGAAAAAACGCAGGTTCTCGACCTCGTATTAAAGTGGAGAAAAATACCTCTTCTCATTCATCGTCATCTACGTATAAAGAAAAATTACGAACAGAGATGCGTTTAAATAGATTTATTGCAAACGCAGGATATTGTTCGAGACGAGAAGCCGATGATGTGATTCGTGCAGGAAAAGTAACAGTAAACGGAAAAACAATACATGAGTTGGGCGTAAAGGTGAATGTGCGTGATGTTGTGCATATTGATGGTGTTCGTATTCAATCTCAAAAAAAAGTATATATTCTTTTTAATAAACCGAAAGATTGTATTACCACAAAAAAAGACCCAGAAGGACGAAAAACGGTGTATGATTTAATTGCAGGTGCTTGTACCGAAGCGGTTGAAGCTGTAGGGAGACTCGATAGAAATACAACTGGTTTGCTTCTTTTTACCAATGACGGCGATCTTGCACATCAATTAACGCATCCAAAATATGAAAAAATGAAAATTTATCATGCGTTCCTTAATAAAAATTTGCAATTGCAAGATTTTGAGAAAATTACCGAGGGAGTTGAAATTGATGGAGAGCTGATTAAACCCGATGATTTACAATATGTTGCAGGCGATAAGTCGCAGTTGGGCATACAAATTCATTCAGGAAAATACCATATAGTTAAACGTATTTTTGAAGCAGTTGGCTACAAGGTTAAAAAGCTTGATAGAGTATATTTTGCTGGATTAACTAAAAAGAATTTGCCTCGTGGTAAATGGCGTTTTTTAACAGAAAAAGAAATATCTGTTTTGAAACAGGGAGCGTACGAATAATATTTTGCTATAAACATTACTACACATTATGACTTTTAAATCTGGTTTTGTAAATATTGTAGGAAATCCGAATGTTGGAAAATCAACCCTTATGAATGAATTGGTTGGTGAACGACTTTCAATAATAACTCATAAATCACAAACAACACGACATAGAATCCTTGGAATAGTGAATGCTGATGATTATCAAATTGTGTTTTCTGATACTCCGGGAATTTTAAAACCTAATTATAAATTGCAAGAATCTATGCTTCGATTTTCAGAATCGGCATTGATTGATGCTGATGTGCTGCTGTATATTACAGACGTGTATGAATCTCCTGAAAAAAATAGTGAATTTTTGCAAAAAGTAATGCAACTTACGGTACCTATACTACTTGTGATAAATAAAATCGATTTGAGTTCGCAAGATGAATTGACTACTATTGTTGAAGCATGGGAAAAACGAATGCCAAATGTTGAAATTATACCCTGTTCGGCACTTACAAAATTTAATGTAGCGTATATTTTAAAACGAATTTCGGCATTACTTCCCGAAGGCGAACCATATTATGATACAGATACGCTTACCGATAAGCCAACACGATTTTTTGTGTCGGAAATTATTCGCGAAAAAATACTTATGCTGTATAAAAAAGAAATTCCATATTCGGTTGAGGTGCTTGTTGAGGATTTTATAGAAGAAGCAAAACATATTCATATCCGTGCAGTTGTGTTTGTTGCACGTGAATCACAAAAGGGTATTATAATTGGCAATAAAGGTGCGGGAATTAAACGCCTTGGCACTACAGCACGAAAAGATATTGAAGCGTTTGTGCAAAAAAACGTGTATCTTGAATTGCTTGTGAAAGTTAAAAAAGATTGGCGTGATAATGATACCTTGCTTTCGCAATTTGGATATAAAAGTGGAGATTAATGTTTGTTGTATGGATTCCACTACACACACGCAAAAATATGCTGAGTATGTGCTGTGTGACATCTTCCTAAAAAAGAGAGGCTTATACGTGCGTGTGTTGTAAAGGTTGCAAAAAATCTGCAGAAACGCACAAAAAGTTGATAACTTTTTCCCTATTTTTTTTTACGGTTGTATTTTGTTGTATATATTTGCTGCCGAACAAAAACGAAGTGCTTTTGTTTTTTTTTTAGAAAACATGAAACTACAATACCGAAAAACATATATTGCTACTATAGTATATTGTATATGCACACTTTTTGTTTCAAAAAGTTTTGCACAAACAGTGTATTATTCTATGTCACAAGGATATTTGAATGATCTTTCAACATGGAGTTCTTCACCATCTTATTCTGCTTCTTCACCAACAAGTTTTACTGCAAATAATCAGATATTTGTTATATGTAACAATACAAATAAAACAATTAACGGTGATTGGTATGTTGCAGGTGAAGGAACTAAAATTATTGTGGGTGATGGAGGAGAATGTAATTTTACTATACCAGCTATCTATGCACTTATTACGAGTGCGTCTGTAGTGGTTGATGTTGCAGATAAGGGCATACTTACAATTGAGAATGAAAATATTCCAAATCTTGGCGATTTAGCTATTGGTAATCCTGAAGGTAATAATTCTGAAAAAGTTGGAAGCACGGTAGTGTATGCTGGAAGTGGAAGTCAGTCAATTCAAGAGGCTCATTATTATAATCTTATTATTAGTGGTAATCGAAATGCTTCGTCAAAAATTTTACTTGAAAATAAGCTCATAGAAGTTTCGGGTACGTTTACGCCTGCAGCGGTAAATTGCGATTGGAGCGTTTCAAATAGCACGTTTGTATTTAACGGTAAGTGGAATCAAGTAATTCCCGCATTTAATTATTATAATCTCCACACCGAAGTTGGTGCTACAAAAACTCTTGGAGGTAATATTTCTGTTGTAAATAAGCTTCGTATTGGAGCAATTAGTTCTTTAGATGCGTCTTCACATACTATTGAATTGTTGGGAAACGGTGATGTGGTTACGCTCATAGGTACCTTTATTCCTGCTACTTCTACGGTAAAATACACATCTACAGAGTTGGTTACGGTGCGTGCTATGGATTATTATAATTTGGATATATCTGGTGGGAAACGTGTGTTAGAACCTAAAAATATTATTGGTGTTGCACGTACGTTTACTCCAAGTAC
This sequence comes from Bacteroidales bacterium, assembly GCA_012519815.1. GTDB lineage: Bacteria > Bacteroidota > Bacteroidia > Bacteroidales > UBA1715 > JAQICB01. The sequence continues at coordinate 568 of JAAYPM010000122.1, read as the reverse complement.
GCACACAACAACCTACACAGGAAGTACGCTTAATTTTAATGGGAATAGCAAACAAAACATTCCAGCTCTTTCGTATTATAATTTACAGATATCAAATAATGCTGGAGCATCTATTGTAAATGGTGCTGCAACAGTTTCAAATAAATTGTCTTTGTTTTCAGGTGTTATTTCTACTGATAATCTCAATTCTTTAACTGTTACAAATCCGAGTGCTAATGCTGTTACGTATGGAAATTCATCTTCATATATTGCAGGTCCTTTATCACGACACATGCCTGCAAAACTTTCTTCTTCTTTTGATAGGTGGGTGTTTCCTGTGGGAAATTCTTCAAACTATTATGAATGTGTGTTTTCAAAAGTTTCTACGGGAACAGCAATTGCAGTTGCTACTGTAGAATACACTGCGCCGTATTGGAAAACTCAACTTTCGGGAGTTGTTTCTGGTGTAAGTGTTTCGGTTTCTTTGCCTAATGCTCCTTCTTCTTCAAGTGCTATTGGATGGACTGAAAGTAATGGTGGCGCCTTGCATGCAATTGGTGGTACGGTAGATGTAGATGCCAAAAGTATT
>JAAYPM010000121.1 GCA_012519815.1 Bacteroidales bacterium | reverse complement strand
GCTTGAAATTCACACACAAGAAGAATTAGACAAATCGTGTCCCGAAATTGATTTAATTGGCATAAATAATAGAAATCTACATGATTTTTCTGTTGATATTGAACATTCCATTCAATTAGCACAAGCTATACCAGCAGAGTTTACAAAAATTTCAGAAAGTGGCATTTCAAATATTGAAACGATAAAGCACCTTACTTCACATGGATTTCAAGGTTTTTTAATGGGTGAATCTTTTATGAAACAAGCCAATCCTGGGGAAGCGTGTGCTGATTTTATTCGTAGTTTACAATCAAAATAAATTACAACATTCCTTCGTCGGCAAAGCTATAATATGATTTTCCGGCAATAATAACATGGTCTAAAACCGAACAATCAAAATAATCGGTAGTTTGTTTCATTTTTTTAGTGATATGAATATCCGCCTCGCTTGGTTTAATATTGCCTGATGGATGATTATGGCATAATATAATTGCAGAAGCTAATAATTCAATAGCACGTTTTGCAATAATACGCACATCAATATGTGTACTCGACACCCCTCCTACGCTTACATTTTCATACGAAATAATTGTATTGTTTCTTTTTAAGTAGAGCACCCAAAATTCTTCGTGTTGCAAATCGGCAAACAAAGGATACATTTTTGTGAACACATCTGAACTTGTTGTTATTTTTGTCAAGAGATGTTCTTCACCTGCGGCACGTCTTCGTCCAAGTTCTATAGCCGCCATTAAAGAAATAGCTTTTGCTGGTCCGATACCCTTTATTTTCACAAAATCTTGCAATGAAAATGTTCCCAATTTAAAAACATCATTATGAGCAGCATGCATTAAACGTTTTGCCACATCAACTGCCGATTCTTTTGCCGTGCCAGTTCCAATAATAATTGCACAAAGTTCTGCATCAGTAAGAGCACGTGCTCCCTGTTGTTGCAGCTTTTCACGTGGACGATCACTAATCGCCCAATCTTTAATTGATAAATATTCCATTGTTTTGGTGTGTTGCGTAAACCAAAAGTACTATTTTTCATTAATGCAATGATGTATTTAGTCTTTAAAACATCGTATGCTTAATCCTGATTTTTCGTAATGCTTAAATCTCAATACCCCTGTATAACTGGTATCTATTTGACGCACCCATACATAATCTCCGTACGCATCAGTTCCAGCCGTAGATGACCAATACACTCCAGCTTCGCCTAATTGAGCATATGTTCCATTAATACTTACGTAACCGCCATAATCAAATCCATGTTCAGAAATCATTTTTTGCACCACACCTGCATCAGCACCTCTATCTGTAACTGTTACACCAGAGCGAGGCAAATCAGAAGGCGACATTCCCAAAGCCATCTCAAATATCATCCATTCAGTGTCAGAAGGAATATGATAACCATCGGGACAAATACCTTGAATATTTGTGATATTTCCAGTTGTTGAGAGTTCATTATATTGAGCAATAAATGCTGTTGTTACCATTTCAGCTAATTCAGCAACAATACTGTTTGCAAGAGATTCTGCTACTGTAAAAATAATATTTTGCAATATTTCTTTCGCAATATACTTCGCAAAATCCGTTTCTTGTGCAAGTTGCTGTAAAGCCTCTGAAGTAGCAATTATAATTTCCTGTTGCACTATTCCCAAATCTACATATTCATTATTTTCGTACAAAGCAGAAACAAGAGCTGTTTGCAAAGCATTTTTAAGAGCATTTTCTAACACAAAGGCACTAATTTTTTTTGGCGCAGCCGCCTCTTCAAGTAATTGTTTTGCATATAATGCTGCAGCAGCGTAATTATTTTGAATTAACACATCAATTTTATCTTCACGAATCATTTCAACATAATCAACTATTCCATTATTATTTTGGTCAACCGATTGTGTTTTTGACGCTTCAGATATTTGAGAAAAATCTGTATTCATACTTGTTTCAAACGCATATAAAGAACCATATGTATCACAATAGCGTTCAAGATTTAAGTAACAAAGACGCTCTCCTTGAGGAACTAAGCCCGAAATTTCAGAATCAAATTCTGGATTTTTATAAAAAGGAGCACCATTTGGAGCTGAAGATACCGAAAGATTTGTACCAAGCACTCCTATTTCAGAATCAGCAATTCCGTCTCCATCAGAATCATACATAATTGTTACAGGTTCTTTATAATTTTTCCCCTGATACTCAATGTACCCTTCAGGAACGTCATTAGGTTTGCATGACATAGTAGAGAAGAATGCTGTTATTAAAACAAAAGAGAAGAAGTAACTAAGAGCTTTCATATGAGTATGTTTTTAATTTGCTATTACAATATGAAATTTAATTTTTTATAATTGTTCCAACTTTTTCTCCTTGAACAATTTGTTTTAAATTATCCTTAACATTAATATCAAACACAATTATTGGAATATTATTTTGTTTACACATAGTAAAAGAAGTAAGATCCATGATTTGTAAATTTTCCGTGTATGCTTCGTCAAATGTGAGAGTTTCATATTTCACAGCATTTTTATTTTTCTCAGGATCAGCATTATACACACCATCAACTCGTGTTCCTTTTAACAGAACATCAGCACCCATTTCAACAGCTCTCAATGCTGCAGCGGTATCTGTAGTAAAAAACGGATTTCCTGTACCTGCACCAAAAATCACCACTTCTTTTTTAGATAAAGCATGTTCCATACGAAGTTTTGAATATGTTTCGCCAATAGGCTCCATACCAATAGCTGTCATCACACGAGAACGTAGTCCAATACATTCTAAAGCAGATTGCAAAGCTAAGGCATTAATAACAGTGGCTAACATTCCCATATAATCTCCCTTAACTCTGTCAAAACCTTGGTTTTGCCCTTTAAGTCCGCGGTAAATATTTCCTCCTCCTATAACAACTCCTACTTCTACACCTTGCTCAACAATTTCTTTTACTTGTGATGCGTAATTATTTAAAATATCAGGATTAATACCATGACCATCATTACCTTGCAAGGACTCGCCACTTAATTTTAACAAAATTCGTTTATAATGTAACATACATATAAAATTTATGCTAAAATAAATAAAAAAGGGAAGTTTAACAAATAAACTTCCCTTTTACACATTAAATAATTTTAAATTAACTTAAACTGAATCTATCAAATGCAGTTACAGTTAAATTTTTTTGCACAGACGATAGATATTGTGAAATTGTTTGTTTAGAATCTTTCACAAAATCTTGGTTTAACAATGTTGATTCTTTATAGAATTTGTTAAGTTTTCCAAGAGCTATTTTTTCAAGCATTGCTTCGGGTTTTCCTTCTTGTCGTGCTTGTTCTTTTCCAATTTCAATTTCTTTTTCAATAATATCTGTTGGACAGTCATTTTTATCAATAGATACTGGATTCATAGCAGCAACTTGCATTGCCACATCTTTTCCCATTTGCTCATCAGAAAGAGTTTGATTAAAACCAACCAATGTAGCGAGTCTATTTCCTGGATGAACATATGCCACAACTTCTTGTGCTTCAACAACCGACAAATAACTCAGTTCTATTTTTTCTCCTATTTTCCCCATTTGTGCTGTAACAATATCTTCTATTGTTTCTCCATTAATGGTTAACATAAGGAGTGTTTCTTTATTTTTCGTTTTATTTTCGAGTGCTGTATTTAAAATTGATTGTGCAACAGCAATAAAATCTTCATTTTTCGCAACAAAATCAGTTTCACAATTAAGTACTATAGTTGCCCCAAATGATTTATCTTGTGTTACACCAGAAAGAACACATCCTTCTTTAGCGTCTCTATCTTCACGTTTAGCTGCAATTTTCTGTCCTTTTTTACGCAGATGTTCTATTGCTTTTTCAACATCACCATTATTTTCCATAAGTGCTTGTTTGCAATCCATCATACCTGCACCGGTAATTTTTCTTAAATTTGCAACATCTGAAGCTGTAATTTTAGTCATTGTAATTAACGTTATAATTTATGTATTATGCTTTTTTTGTAGTTGTTTTACGAGCTGTTGTTTTTTTCGCAACAACTTTTTCCGTTTTTTCTTCTGCTACGATATCGTCAGACTTTTCAGCTGTTTTTTTAGAAGTTTTTTCTTTAGCTTCATTTTTTTTATTTTCCTGAGCTATTTCATTTTCTTTTTCTACTTTTCGTTCTTCTAATCCTTGTTGAATTGCTTCACACATTTTAGAAATTATGATATCTATAGATTTAGAAGCATCATCATTTCCTGGTATTGGAAAATCAACAAGATTTGGGTCTGAATTTGTATCAACAATACCAAAAATAGGAATATTTAAGCTCTGCGCTTCTTTAATTGCGATATGTTCACGAACAATATCAACAACAAATAATGCTGCTGGTAAACGAGTAAGGCTTACAATACTTCCTAAATTTTTCTCTAATTTTTCACGTTGGCGAGTTATTTGAAGTTTTTCGCGTTTCGACAGTGTTCCAAATGTACCATCTGCTTCCATTTTATCGATAGTATTCATTTTTTTAACTGCTTTACGGATAGTAGGAAAGTTAGTTAGCATACCTCCGCTCCAACGTTCAGTGATATAAGGCATGTTAATTTCTTTCACCTTTTCAGCAACCACTTCTTTTGCTTGTTTTTTAGTAGCCACAAACAATATTTTTCTTCCTGAACGTGCAATTTTCATGAGAGCATCAGCAGCTTCATCTATTTTTGCAACTGTTTTATGAAGGTCGATAATATGGATACCATTACGCTCCATAAAAATATAGGGAGCCATAGCAGGGTGCCATTTTCTTTTTAAATGTCCAAAATGAACACCAGCCTCTAATAATTCATCAAAATTTGATCTAGCCATTGTATTTGTTGTTTACATTCCCTTAAAGCAATCTGCAAGTAGCACAATAATATTGTAGTCTTGCAAATTTAGATTGAACAACGCTCTAATAAGAATACGGTTAATATTAACGTTTACTGAATTGGAATTTTTTACGTGCTTTTTTCTGACCCGGTTTTTTACGTTCTACTTCACGAGAATCACGAGTTAAAAAGCCACTATGACGAAGGATTGGTTTATTTTCCTCATCAATTTTAACTAAAGCACGTGCAATTGCAAGACGAAGAGCTTCGGCTTGCCCTTTAAAACCGCCACCAACGAGGTTTACATTTATATCGTATTGTCCTTCTTTCTCGGTAACTTGCAATGGTTGTTTTACCACATATTGCAAACGAGCTTCTGGAAAATAGTTTTCAAATTCTTTTTTATTAATAGTAATTACTCCTTTTCCTTGTTTTACATAAATTCGAGCAATTGCTTCTTTTCTTCGACCTAAGGCGTTAATAACTTCCATATGTTATTGTAGTTAAAATTTTAATTCTTTTGGTTTTTGTGCATCTTGAGAGTGTTCTGGTCCTGCATACACAAATACATTTTTTAATATTTGACGTCCCAATTTGTTTTTTGGAACCATTCCTTTAATAGCATTTTCAACAATTCGAGCTGGATGTTTTTCTAACAACTCTTCTGGAGTGGTTTTTCTTTGTCCACCTGGGTAACCAGTATGACGAACATATGTTTTATCTGTCATTTTGTTACCTGTTAGCTTTACTTTGTCAGCATTTATTATAATTACTTTATCTCCACAATCAACGTGAGGAGTGAACGATGGTTTATGTTTTCCTCGTATAACTTTTGCAACCTGAGCACACATACGCCCTAAAACCTGATCGGTTGCATCTACTACATACCATTCTTTTTGTACCGTAGCCTTATTTGCTGATTTTGTTTTATAACTTAAAGTATCCACGTGATTTTATTTTACTATTATTATAATATTTCCCAAATAATTGGAGGGCAAAATTACAAATTATTTTAAATAATCAAGCATTATTAAAATATTTTTAAAAAATAAGTGAAAGTTTTATTCTTAAAATGCAATTATATGTTTTCAAAAATAAAAATTACACTATAAAAACTAAAAAACTGATTTGAATTGTTCTAAAAATCTCAAATCATTTTCAAAAAATAAACGAATATCTTTAATTTGATATTTTAACATTGCAATACGCTCTACTCCCATACCAAAGGCAAATCCTGTATATTTAGCACTGTCAATATTTGAACTTTTAAGTACGTTAGGATCTACCATGCCACATCCTAAAATTTCTACCCACCCTGAATGTTTGCAAACATTACACCCCTTTCCTCCGCAAATTGAGCATGAAATATCCATTTCTGCAGAAGGTTCTGTAAAAGGGAAATATGAAGGGCGTAAACGAATTTGAGTAGATGCACCAAACATTTCTTTTGCAAAATAAAGCAAGGTTTGTTTTAAATCTGCAAAAGACACATTTTCATCAATATATAAGCCTTCTACTTGATGAAATATGCAATGTGCTCGTGCTGAAATTGCTTCATTTCTAAAAACTCGCCCCGGAAATACCGAACGAACAGGCATAGGTGTTGTTTCCATAACTCGTACTTGCACCGAAGACGTATGAGTTCGAAGTACAATATCGGGATTTGATTCTATAAAAAAAGTATCTTGCATATCACGTGCAGGATGTTCGAGCGGAAAGTTTAAAGCCGAAAAAACGTGCCAATCATCTTCTATTTCAGGACCTTCTGCAACTGTAAATCCAATATTTGAAAATATATCAATAATTTGATTTTTCACAATGGTTAAAGGGTGTTTACTGCCTAAAACAAGGGGCATTCCAGGTAAACTCACATCAACATTTAAACCTTGTGCAGTATGTGCTGACAAAGAATTTTGAGCAATATCAAATTTTTCTTGTGCAGCATTTTTTAAAAGATTTAGTTTTTGCCCAAATTCACGTTTTTGCTCAGGAGGCACGTTTTTAAATTCAGCAAACAATTTATTAAGCTCCCCTTTTTTCGATAAAAACCGCAAACGAAATTGCTCTAATTCATCTGAGTCATTTATTACTGTAGAATTGACAATTGTAAGTAATTCATCAATTTTTTGTATCATATATTTATTCCTTTAATGTTATTTTTATTGAAACATCATCAACAGGTCTATCTTGTTTTGTTTCAACACTTGCAATTTTATCAACAACCTCTAATCCTGACACAACTTCACCAAAAACGGTATATTCAAAATCTAAAAAAGGTGTACCTCCAATAGTTTTATACACTTCTTTTTGTTCTGCTGTGTATCTGAATTTTTGAATTTCATTTATTTCTTTTTGTAATTTCACGTGAATTTCAGCTATTTTTTCTTGCAAAGCTTGAGCATCGCCATTTTTTTCATACTGAATAACCATATCAAGCTCTGTTTTATTTTCAGGTTTATACAAATATGCAAGAACAAGCTCATGTGTTTTTGAAGATATCCTCTGATTTTCAATAAGTTGAAGTTCATCTTCGGAGTACACTTTTCCTTGTACAATATAAAATTGCGAACCAGACGAAGCTTTTAAAGGATTTTGCTGATCGCCTAATCGAGCTGCGGCAATAGCTCCTTTTTTATGAATAGCATTTACATGAAACTCTGCAGGAATTGTATATGATGGTCCACCATTTCCAAGCATTTGATTTGGTTTTGCATTTCTCGAAAGCGGGTCGCCTGTTTGAATCATAAAGCCATCTATAACTCTATGAAACAAAAGGTCATCATAATAGTTTTGAGATATTAATGTGGATATATTATCCCTATGTTTTGGTGTTTCGTTATATAACACAGCAACAATATTTCCATAGTCTGTAGCAATCTCTATCATTTTTATTGTTTCATTTTTTTGTACCACAAAAGAATTTGTTGCAAATATAATAACTCAGGGTAAAAGCACAGCAAACATGAAAAATTTGATTGCTTTTTTACTTGTAAATATGGTATTTTTCATTACTTTTATCACATTTAATAATCTACAAATTTATACAAATATAGTGGTGTAACTCACCTTTTTTAAAAAAAATTACAATATGCAAGATACCAATATGTTTTTTTTACAAAAAGCAATTGAAATATCAGAACATTCCATTGTAAATGGAGGTGGTCCGTTTGGTGCTGTTATAGTAGAAAACAATGTAATAATTGCCGAAGCTGGAAATAATGTTACAAACTTAAATGACCCCACGGCACATGCTGAAATTCAAGCAATTCGGGCAGCTTGCAAGCATAAAAATTCATTCTCTTTAGAAAATTGTACAATTTATTCTTCATGTGAACCTTGTCCTATGTGTCTTTCTGCAATTTATTGGGCAAAAATATCAAAAATTGTTTTTTCAGCCTCTCGGCATGATGCTGCAGAAGCTGGTTTTAGCGATGCGTTTCTCTATAAAGAAATTCAACTTCCTATTTCTAAACGAGCAATTCCTACTATACAAATTACACATCCTCAAACAACAAAAATTTTTCAAAATTGGACTAATTCATTAGATAAAACCATGTATTAAGTCAATTTCTAAACAAAACTATTCGTATGAAATTTTTTATTCACATAATACTTATTTTTGTTTTATTTTCATCATGCACAAAAAACTTTTTGGATAAATCACCTTATGATACAACTGAAAAAAACACTGTTTTTTCATCAATAGAAGGTGTTGAATCTGCACTAATGGGCTGTTACAGTGCACTCCAAAGTCCATATTATTATGGGAGAAATTTTATTCTCATTCAAGATGTATATACAGATAATGCAAAACTTGCGGCAAACAACACAGGGAAATTTTCTTCATTTTATTCGCTGCAAATTGCCACAAATAATGCTGAATTAGAAGAGATTTGGAAAATTGGATATCAAATAATTTCAAATTGTAATTCAATTATTTACAGTTTAAAAAATCAAAAATTTGATGCACATAAAACCAATATTTTACTTGGCGAAACATACGCCTTACGTGCTCTTGTTTATTTTGATTTAGTAAGACTCTTTGCACAAACTTATACTTTGCCTGCATCATCTAATGTTTTACATGCAAATGCGAAAGGAGGACATGCAGGTATTCCTCTTATACTTGAAACCGATAATGCTGATAGTGTGAAAAACCCGAAACGTTCTTCGGTTAATGAAGTGTATGTGCAAATAATTTCTGATTTTAAAAACGCATCTGAATTATTACAAACTCAAGAAATATCTCCATATAGATTGCATACATTTTCCACCTACGCTTTGCTTTCAAAGGTGTACCTTACAATGCATGATTATGTAACCGCATTAGAATACGCAGAAACTGTTATCTATTCTAATCAATATCAACTTGTTGAAAATGAAAACTATATAGAAAGTTGGAGCAAGGAATATACTGACGAGAGCATTTTTTCTATTGCTATGACCCCGAGTGATTATCCTGGTACAAATAGCTTAGGACACATGCTTTCATCAAAGGGATATGCTGCAATTGCTGCGTCAGATGATGTGTTAGAGTTATTTGAGACTTCAGATATTCGTTCTGAATTATTTTCAAAATTATCGGAAGTTCATTCAAACAAATATCCTGGACGAAATGGTATTGTGGGACTTGACAATATTCCTATTATTCGTCTTAGCGAATTATATTTAATTCAAGCAGAGTGCTATGCACAACGAGCAAAACAAGTTTCGAGTTTTAATTTCCCTGCTCAGCAAGCTCTTTTATCAATAATTCAACGAGCAAATCCCACTATTTTTTCAGTTTCAGAAACAGGTAACGACTTGCTTAATAAAATTTACAACGAATATCAAAAGGAGTTTGCATTTGAAGGAAACAGATTATTTCAAATAAAACGCACACATGCTGATATGATAAGAAAAGATTGCGAATCAACAACATGTTCAATTATATTTCCGAATTATAAATTTGCATTTCCCATACCACGAGCCGAAATGTTGGTAAATAATTCTTTATTTCAAAATGAATCTTATTAATATGAAACTATCTTTTTACACATATTTTTGCGTATGTTTTAGTATAATTTTATTATTAAATTGCTCAAAAAATGATTTTGATTCTCAATATATACAAAAAACATATGTTGAATTTCCATCAAAACACATACATATAGTAATCCCCTACAACCAACAACCTCCTTATAATTTGCATGTTCCAATACAAATATTCGGCACATCGCTCACAACAGAAGATTCTATAAAAATACACTCAAAAAATGACTGGCTTATTGCAAATATTGACTATACATGTGAACATATAAAGCGAATTGCCACCCAAACATTGCACGACAGCGTTTCTCTTTCTGTTGCAAGTAGCAAATTCTATAATAACACTTTATATTCGATTGATTTAGAAATCACATCATTTGGGAATCAAATAGAAGTTTCTAAAAACAATAATTCATGTAAAGTTTCTTTTATAAAAGAATCATTTTCTCAATTTTTTTCAGGAACATATTCTTGTTTTGAAACCAGTACTAATTCCACGTATGAAGTTACATTTCGTACATTATCAACTCAGTCTAACAAAATTATGAATCAAAACTTTTGGGATTTTCCTGAATCGGGACAAGAAGTAGAATATATATTTTCATTAGATGAGCAAACAGTTGAAATACCAGAAGCTTATTTTACCGATAAATTAGGAAACACCTATACAGTAAAAGGATCAGGAACATATACACTTGATGGAAATTTTATTGTTGATTTTTTCATGTATCTCGCAAATGGAGATTTATACCAAAGTGGCAGACATATTTTCACAAAATTGTAGTTATAATTTTATAACTTTCTCAACAAAACTACCACTATCGGTTTCTAAAACAACATTATATACCCCTGGCAGTAGTTCAGACACATCAATGCAATTATCAACGATTTCTTGAACAAAGAGAACCTCTTTACCTAAAATATTAAAAATTCTCATAGAATGCACACCACATTTTAGAGGTATGCACACATGGGAATACAGAGGATTAGGATATAGCTCACACTCTTTACTATACTCACACTCAGTTTTTATATACGTGTTTTTTTCTTGAATAGAAAGATTATCAATTACCCACCCCCATCCATGTCGATTATAATCAGATTGTAAGCGGAATCGAATAAAAATTGTATCGCCAGTTCTAAAATATTTATTTTCAAGAAGATTAATAGTATGTCTGCTGAATAATTCTTGTGTACCCACAGCAATAGAACTGTTATTGTTATCGGGTGTAAGCAACGAATAAAAGGTTGAGAGCCATTTCATATTATAACGAGAATCATATCCTGCTTTTCCTAAAGCATACCACTCATCAGAGGCGGTGTTTTTAGTTCCTTCAACCACAACATAATCCCAAAAACCATACATTCCATACGCTATATCCGAGGATTCAGAAGGTTCCACTAAAACGATCTCGTCAAATTCCATTATTGCAGGATTGTCAGCAATTATGATAGGATTTTTTAATTCAGCAATATACTGTACATATTGTCGGTCAATATATGAACTTGAATACGGGTGTTCAGTGTGCAAGGCTTTGGAATTAAATCCTTTTTCTTTAAAAATTGAAAATTTATCGAGATAAAAATAATCTTGTATAGAATCTGCTTCAAAATCTGTAATAAAATAATGTAAAGGATTTCGGTTCTGTTCAATTGTTAAAATTTCATACTGTCCATGTGGTAAAAATGACGATTCATTACCATGAGAATCAACAGAAAAAATATTATACGCTATTTGGTCATCTACATTAATTGGCAAATCAGAAAGTAATATATCTGCATAAAAACCAAAAACATCTTGTTGGAACAGGATTTTATCTTGATGAAAAATAGTAGAAAAATCATCTCTCCCAATAAACAGATGAAGGTACGAAGAATCAATAGCAAAATCATCATGAATTTCGGCTCGTATTTTCAACACATCGGCATCAACTAAAACTTTAACTGGTGGCTTATGATTAATTATAGGAGGATTAGAATCGTGCCCAACAAAAAAAGAAAACGTATGAGATGGAAAAAAAGGAGGAAAAACAATTGTATCCCCATTCAAACTTTTAGTTTTAATTGCATAATGCACTGTTCTTTCAAAAGGGAAAGGTGGAAATGAACCAACAAAGCAAGCCGAATCGGTATTATAGCGTACTTGTTGTGATATAAAATTTTTTCCTTTATCAAACGAATACATAATTTCGACAAAAGAAGTATCTATAAACGCATCGTTACATGCAAGCGTATAAAAAATTGAATCCTGCAATGAAGACACATTTTTAATAGGTGTATGTTGTACAAAAAAATCGAACCAACCAATATCTGCCAATAAAGAAAGTGTAGCTATATCAGGATGATGTATAATGTCATTTGCTCCAAAAGAACGTTTCATAAGCGTTAAAGAATCTCCGGGAGGAATAAAATCATCATTAAAATGATAAAAACTAGAACCTTGATTATAAGGAGAGGGAGCGTACAAGAAAGGTTTCAATCCTAAAAAAGCTGAAGTGTATGCACCATTCCACACTATTTCATTTGAAGTAGCAATAGTAGCTAAAGAGTCAGACGAAACATGTGAATTATTAAAAAAAGAAAGGAATGGATGTGTTTTATAAGACAAAAAAGTATCATACACAAGTGGATAGTTATCTATCAAAAATGTAGAGTTTTTCATAATAACATTTCCAATAAAGCCAAGTCCGTGTGCAATTTCGTGCAAAAGTATTGTTGTTATATCATGTTTTTTTGGAATAGGATATATAGAAAAATCAAAATTCCAAGGCATAGACGAATTAACAACCAATTCAATATCAGGCTCATTAAAATTAAAATTGGTATTCGTTATTTTTTCAGCCAGAGCAATTGGGAAAGAAACATCTGAAAAAGGTAATTCTGGAATGTTTTGTTTTAAAAGTGTGGGATTAGCATATGCATAAATATTTGACGCAAGGTTTTGCCAAGAAACATGAATAGAAATAGGGATTTGAGAATAAATATATTGGCTCCAAATATCAGTAACATATTCTACGACTTGTTTAAGAGAATCTGGACAATTAGAAGAATATGAAAGAATAAAACTTGATGTATGTGTTTTTAAAACAGAATTATTAAGATTCTGTGCATGAACTGAAATAGTAAAAAAAAAGAAGAAAAATATATATTTATATAAACGCATCACCTTTTACATTTACAACATCACTTACAAATTTACGTATTTTTTGTTCATTTGAACGCTTCGTAATCAAAAGTTTATCATCAGTATCAACAACAATAAAATCATCAAGTCCATCAATAACAACAACTTTATTATCGGGAACTGAAATCATATTATTGTGAGAGTCGTACATAAAAACAGAATCACCCACAACAGCATTAGATTTATCATCTAACGACAAGTTTTCATAAAGTGCTCCCCATGTACCGAGGTCACTCCATCCAAAATCAGTTTGCATTACATGTACATTTTCAGCTTTTTCCATAATTCCATAATCAATAGAAATTGAAGGACAAGCAGCATAAATTTCATCTAATTCTTCAGACTCATCTTCAGAATTTGCCAATTCATCTTCAAACAAATTATGTATAATAGGTAAGAAATCT
>JAAYPM010000120.1 GCA_012519815.1 Bacteroidales bacterium | reverse complement strand
CGTGTAGGTTTTGTTTGTTGCACCCGAAATCGTACTTCCGTTTTTAGTCCAAGTGTACGTAACGCCCGTACCAGATATTCCTGCATCTAATGTTTTGCTTGTTATTTCGCACAATGCAACATTATCACCTAAAGAAACATTTGGTAAAGTTGCAGTAACAACAACACTTCCACTGGTTTTCCACGCTCCCGATTTTTCTACTAAATCACAGCGATAGGTATCAGCTTGCGTTACGGTAACACTTTTTACATTATCACCTTGCTGAAATGGAGTAGTTGCATTTCCTTTATACCATTTATACGTTACGGTTTCGCCAGGTTGTAAACTGCTTAAATTAACAGTTGCAGTAATTGTTGCACTTCCTGTCCCGCATAAAGTTAGTTCGTCTCCTAAATCGGGACTTGGATGTCCAAATTTATTAATATCTACTGGAGCTATACGAGAAACAATATATCCAAGTGCACCAACAAGTCCCGCGTTATAATCAATTCCTCCTTCATTTTGGTAGTAGTTCTCAACTTGGTCGCTTATGCTTCCTGGGCTCCTTGTACCTCCCACCATAAATCCATGTTGTGCGTTTTTAGTAGGTATAGTAAATGTTTCTTTATTACCCATAATGTCATCTTTCAAAAACACATTTCTATGGTGAGGTTTTACGGTAGATTTACAAGAACTACAATTTGAACGATTAAACCCTACAACAAATGAATGATTTGCCGAGTTTACACCTAAAATATAATTAATTTGATTATAAATAAAAGCATCTACCGTAGTGGAATTATTAAGAGCTCCCCACATAGAAACAATAAACGCAGCATTTGCATTATATCGCAAAGGTCCCCAACTACCATCGCCACCAGAATATAATCCGCCAGAAACTGCACCTTTATATGCGTTAACAAAACTTTCTAATAACGTTCTGCTAGCAGCATCTCCTAATTTTGCTAAATTATATGCAGCTATATCATCATTATTATTATAGTTAAAACACCAATTATGATTTTTTAAATTTCCTGCATAACTAAGAGCTTCTGTACGGTACGAAGTATTTCCTGTTGTCCAATATAATTCGGCACATGCACATGCGTAATCATCTTCCCACTTTGCATTTGCTGGATAAAAACCACCCGCAGAAACAGTGCTTCCTTTTTTTGACTTTGCATAATTATATGCGTATAACGCATGTGTTAAACAAAGATCAGCATACTCGGGGTCAAATGGAGCATACACACGTGCCATGAGTGCAAGTGTTGCTGCCGCAAATGAAGGCATTGAGGCATCATTTGGATTTTTTACGATGTTACGAGCTCCATTCGCTTGTCCGCCTTCATCTTTTGGCAAAGCAGCCATGGCAACAGATGTAACCCAATTTTTATGGTCAGCATCTCCATCGCCCACCTGAGAATAAAATGTAGTATTATTTCGTGCACATTTAATTAAAAAATCAGTTTGATATTTAACCTCATCTAAAATGTCAGGAATTCCGTTTGGAATCCCCTTTCCACCTTCCCAAGTAAAATTGCCAGAATTTTTATAACCACTATAATCAAACGAATAAAAATCGTCATATCCTTCAGGGAATTCAGCATATCCTTTTAAAAGAACATATGCAGAATAAAACATAGTTTGCCCAAATTTCACATGGTCGCCACAATCTACCCAGCCTCCCGATAAGCTATGCGTCCCATCGGCATCATCGGTAAAACATTTCCCAGCTTGCATTTTACTTGCAACGTATCCTTTTGCAGATGCAAGTGTTGAAGCATCAGAGGAACTCACGCTATGATTCATAATAAGCCAATTAGGTCCATCTCCAGAACGTTGACCGCCATACATACGCGTTGTCATCCACAATGCTTTAATATAATCATTGCTTGTTAAATTCTGAGAAAAACCTTGTAAAACACCTAATAGGCAAAAAATAATGCATGTAAGTACATGAGAAATTTTTTTTGTTATCATTATGGTTCAAATAAAAAGTGATTACTAGTAAAAATGACAAATAAGTATGCTAAAAACCCTATAAAATCTAATAATTATTAATAATAATAATAATCAAAAATCGCTGCATTTTATACATACTTTTGCAATTAGTAAAAATATTACTTATTCGTGAAACCGACAAATTTTAAAAAGCAATTTTTCTTTTAACTCACAATATACATAAAAATACGTATTCGCACACTTATATTATGATGAGTAGCATAATATTATGAACATTTTACATATTGCGGTTTATTTTTACAACACGGCAGAAAATCAGTTTAAAAGATACTGATTAATGAAATGTGCAGTTCGTTGTGCGGCTCCTTCGTTTCCTAATTTGTTACGAAGTTCTGCATATGATTTTTGTATAGCTTCTCTTGTATCTTTATTTTGTGTTATTGCTGTAAGTGCTTGATGTAAATTTGCACTGTTCATGTCTTTTTGCAATAATTCTGGAACAATTTCACGGTTCATAATAATATTTGGCAAACCTAAAAAAGACAGTTTTACAAATAATTTTGCGATATAAAATGTAAAAGGATTTGTTTGATATACAATCACTTCTGGCACATTTAACAATGCTGTTTCTAAGGTTGCCGTGCCCGACACCACTATTGCAGCATGAGCTTTTAATATAAGTTCATAGGTTTGATCAAACACTATAAACACATTATGTTTTGTGATGAATTGTTTATAAAACGATTCTGAAAATCGTGACATACCTGCAATAACAAATTGGAAATCAGGGAAATTGTCAGAAATTTCTTGCATGGTTTTAAGATTCTCACGAATTTCATATTCTCTACTCCCTGGCAATACGGCAATTATTTTTTTCGATAAAAGGTTATTTTTTTGCACAAACGAATCAAATGTTTCTGATTCTTTAAAATCAGCAATAGAATCGAGTAAAGGATGACCAACAAAATCAACCTTATAATTATGACGCGATTCATAAAAATCTTTCACAAACGGAAGCTCCACAAACATGTGGTCGATACATTTTTTTATAAGATTTACTCGTTTTTCTTTCCACGCCCACACTGTTGGCGAAATATAGAAAAAAGTGCGTGTGCCTAATTTTTTAGCAAAAGGTGCAATTTTTAAATTAAAACCCGGGAAATCTATAAAAATTATTGCATCGGGTTTCCACTCTTTAATATCATTTTTACAAAAACGAATGTTTTTTAGAATAATATTGAGGTGTTTAATAACTTCTACAATGCCCATGTGATCATAGGTTTTGTAATGTTTTACTAATTCCGTATTAGCAGCTTTCTGCATCAAATCGCCACCCCATATACGAAAAGTTGCTGCAGAATCGTTTTGAATAATTTCTGTAATTAACCGTGCTCCGTGTAAATCTCCAGAAGCCTCTCCTGCAATGACATAATACCTCATACTGTATGTAAATATGTGTTAAAAATTGCTTATTACTACTGCAATTACATATATAAATGTAGGAATTAAAATGCCTTTTAAACCATAATCCCACTTTTTATGATAAAACACACCAAAAGCAATAAACACAGGAATAAGTGACCATATATATATATTAACTTGCAAATCTGTTCGCATTAATCTACTCACAAATTCTTGGAGTGTAAGTGTTTTATTAAGCCAGCGATACATGATATAAAATGTAATAATAGGTGTTGTTGTTCCTATTATAGCACCTGCTAATACGGTATTTAATTTTTTTTCAAGCATATTTTTATGAATTTAAAAAAGATACTGATTGTATGGTTTCGGCATCTGTGTTTTCTACTCGCAAGGGCACAATACTTATATAATTATGAGCAAGCAACCACTCATCGGTGTCGCTATCGTTTGGAGTAAAATTATTAAATTGTCCAGTAAGCCAAAAATATTCCCGTTTATGTGGGTCAACTCTTCGTTCAAATTCTTCAATCCAAACACCTTCTGCCTGTTTACAAACACGCATTCCTTTAGTGTTTGTTTGAACAGGGAAATTTACATTCAAAAAAACTCCCGAAGGAATTCCTTTTTGTAAAACCTGCGAACATATAGTATTAATATATGGTTTCCAGGGAGTATAATTTGCCGAAGAAGAAAAATCTAAACTTGAAAATGCAACTGACGGAATATTGTTAATTGCTCCCTCGCGTGCAGCCGCAACTGTTCATGAATACACAGCACAAATTGTTGCATTTGAACCGTGATTAATACCAGAAACAATAAGGTCGGGATTTTGTTCTTTGTAAAATTTATCAAGCCCCATTTTAACGCAATCAACAGGAGTTCCGTTTAATTTATACAGCGAAAAACCATCTTCTTGGTGCATACATTTCATTTTAAGTGGTTTTGAAAATGTTATTGCATGCGACATTCCTGATTGTTCGCTTTCAGGAGCTATACATAAAACATCACCAATTTTTTTAAGTTCTTCAATAAGTACCGTTATTCCATGGGAATTGTATCCATCATCATTCGTGATAAAAATCTTAGGATGAATATGTTTTTTCATAAATTGTATATTTTGTGTGCTAAGATACCCATTTTCATTCAAAAAAATGTACTTTTGTGCTACAAAATATAAAATCGTATAGAATGAAAATTTCTTTAAATTGGCTTAAAAAATATATTGATATTACTATTGATGCTGATGAACTTTCTCGTGTTTTAACTGATATTGGTCTTGAGGTTGAAGGTGTTGAAGTATTTGAATCTATAAAAGGTGGATTGCAAGGCGTGGTTGTGGGTAAAGTTTTACAATGCGGAAAACATCCAAACGCTGACAAGCTGCATATAACAACGGTAGATGTTGGAAATAATACTGTTTTACCAATTGTATGTGGAGCACCAAATGTTGCTACTAACCAAACGGTTTTAGTTGCAACTGTTGGCACAACATTATATTCTAAAAATCAGGAATTTGTAATAAAAAAAGCAAAAATTCGTGGCGAGGAATCATCGGGTATGATTTGCGCCGAAGATGAAATAGGCTTAGGTGACAATCATGATGGCATTATGGTTTTATCTGACACCTATGTTGCAGGAACGCCAGCTTCTGAAATATTTGAGGTTGAAAATGATGTGGTGTTTGAAATAGGTTTAACGCCAAATAGAATTGATGCTGCATCGCATATAGGCGTTGCGCGTGATTTGGCTGCTTTTTTCAGCTTAAAAACACCACAAAAAATCACCATGCCTGATGTACAGTCGTTTGTGGCTGCAAAGCAAAATCATTCATTACAAGTAACAGTAACTAACGCTGATTTATGTCCGCGGTACGCTGGTGTTGTTATTTCTGGTCTCACAGTAAAAGAGTCGCCAACTTGGCTCAAAAATCGATTAAAAGCAATAGGACAAAAGCCTATAAATAACGTAGTTGATGTAACAAATTTTATATTGCACGAAATGGCTCAACCGCTTCATGCGTTTGATTATGACAAGATTGCTGGAAATAAAATTATTGTTGGTCCTTGTGCCAAAAACACAAAATTCACAACGCTCGATGGTGTTGAACGAACATTATCTGAACACGATATTATGATTTCAAATGCCACAGAACCTATGTGTATAGGTGGTGTTTTAGGTGGTTTACATTCGGGAATTACAGAAAACACAACAACTATTTTTTTAGAAAGTGCGTATTTTAACCCCGTTGCAATTCGTAAAACCGCAAAAGCTCATGGAATTAGCACAGACGCTTCGTTCCGTTTTGAACGTGGCATTGACCCAAATATCACATTATATGCATTAAAACGTGCAGCACTTTTAATGCAAGAAGTAGCGGGAGGAACCGTTGCTTCGCAGCTGTACGACACCAATCCAACTCCTGTGCCGCCAAAACGAATTTCTTTGTCGGTGGCAAAAATACACGCATTAATAGGTAAAGAAATATCTAAAGAAACCATTTGTTCAATACTTTCGGCTCTTGATATTTATATTGATGTAAATAAGGACGATACGTTAGAAGTGTTAGTTCCTCCATATAGAGTTGATGTTGATAGACAAGAAGATATTGTTGAAGAGATTTTAAGAATGTATGGATTTAATAATATTCAAATTCCCACCTCTATTCGTTCGTCAATATCATATTCTCAAGGTGTATCTGACAATACATATAAATCAAGAGTTTCAGATTATCTTGTTGACCAAGGTTGGTTTGAAACTATGAATAATTCACTTACGCGTTCATCGTATTATAACAAATTACCAAATTTTGACACAAATACTTTTGTGCGTATTTTAAATCCTTTAAGTGCTGAATTTGAGGTGTTGCGTGGCGAAATGATTTTTAACGCACTTGAAGTTGTTGCGTTTAATTATAACAGACAAAATCACGATGTGCGCATTTTTGAATTTGGAAAAATATATTCTAAAACAGGAATTGCTGGTAGTGTTACAGAGTCCTATGCAGAATCACAGAAGCTGTCATTATGTGCAACTGGAAATTACATTTCCCAATATTGGGGCGATTCTGAAAAAGAAGCAGACTTTTTTTATCTTAAAACAATGCTTTCTCGTATTTTCCAAAAAATTGGATTACAAAAAATCAGCATGAAACCATATTCCAATGATTTTCTTGAAGGGCAGGTATGCGTGTGCGAATCTCAAGAAATAGCACGATATGGATTAGTTTCGTCGCATATTTCATCTTTTTTTGAAATTGAAAAACCAGTTTTTTATGCGGAATTAAATTGGGATATAATTTTAAAGATAGTTACAAACGAAATTTTATTTAAAGCAATTCCTTTATTTCCTGAAGTACATCGCGACCTTTCTTTATTGCTTGACACATCTGTTACGTATGAGCAAATAGAACAATTAGCATTTGAAACCGAAAAGCATTTACTCAAAAAAGTTTCAATTTTTGATATTTATCAAGGTAAAGGGATTCCAGATGGTAAAAAATCGTATGCTGTTTCGTTTACAATTCAAAGCGATACAAAAACTTTGGTTGATAAAGAAATAGATGCTATTATGAATAAATTGATTCGCGTATATTCTCAAAAACTGAATGCAGAATTGCGATAATTTTTTTTCTTAACAAAAAGCCTTTTTCATATACTTGTTTTTTGCAAAAAACAATGTATATTTACAATTCGTTTTTGAATTATATGAAAAAGATAGCAGTTTTATGTTTAATAATCCATAGTGTGTTTGTTTCGTACGGACAAATGCAAAAACTTTTGTTTGAGCGTATCTCTATGGACGAAGGACTTTCGCAAGTTTCTGTGAATGCGATATACCAAGACACTACAGGTTTTTTATGGTTTGGCACACAAGATGGCTTAAATTGTTACGATGGGTACAATTTTAAGGTTTATAAGCCTATTCGCCAAGACACATTATCTATTTCAAGTAATAATATCACCGTTATTTTTCAAGATTCTTATGGTAAAATTTGGATAGGAACTGTTGGTGGTGGCTTAAACTTATTTGACCCATTAACAGAAACATTTCGACATTATATGCATGACGACTCCGATCCGACATCAATAGGAAACGATGATATTTACGCTATTTTTGAAGATTCTGATGGCGATTTATGGATAGGAACATACGGTGGTGGTTTAAATCTTTTTAATAGAACCACAGAAACTTTCACGGTGTACATGCATGATTCTAACAATCCGTTTTCAATAGAAGCGAATAATGTACGTGCTATAAATCAAGACGAAGACGGCTATATTTGGGTTGGACTTAACTCAACCAGTGTTGAACATGTGCTTAATAAATTTGATAAAAAAACCCAGAAATTTATCCCCGTAAATTCCACCAAAAATGATGTAATGGCTATTTATAAAGATACGCATGGAATGTTTTGGGTGGGTACATATTATGGTGGTATTGATATTTTAAATCCTAAAACAGGTGCATTTCAAAATATTTCATATAATCCCGATAAAGCATTAAGCCTTACAAGCAACATTATCACTACTTTTTTTGAAGATACTGTTACTAATATTATGTATGTTGGAACTCGGGGCGGTGGACTTAATATGTATGATGTAAAAAGCAAATCATACCTTGGACATGAAAAAACACGCAAAGATGAATATTCTATTTCAGGAAATGATGTGCTTTCTATTCTTAAAGACAATTCAGGTGTTATTTGGATAGGAACAGAAACCGCTGATCTTAACAAATATAATACAACACGTAAAAAATTTAATCTTATCCATCCAAGTCAACTCCACAATATGCCTATATCATCTGATAATGTTTTTTCAATATATGAAGATGATTCTGAAGGACTGTGGATAGGGACACGAGGCGGAGGATTAACGTATTTCAACAAAAAAACTGCTGAATCAAAAACCTTTCAAAGTAAAATGGGTGACGAGCATACTATGAATAATATCACATCACTTGTGAAAGATCCTCGTGGCTTTTTTTGGATAGGAACTGATGGTAATGGCTTTTTTAAATTTAATCCTAAGAACGGACAATTTAAACATTATGTATATAATGATGAGGTTGAAAATTCATTGTCAAATGATGCTGTTACAGCTATGTATTTAGATGATAAATTTCAATTATGGATAGGAACATGGGGCGGTGGATTAAATAAATTTGTGCCCGAAACAAACACATTTACTCGTTATCCTATTGATAGCACAAACTTTATGCGTAATGTGGTTTGGTGTATTTATAGAGATAATAGTGGTTTTATTTGGGTGGGAACCGGAGGTCATGGATTAATGAAATTGGACCATATAACCGAAGAGGTAACATTTTACAAAAAAGAAAGACACAATGTAAATTCATTAACTCATGAGGTTGTATATTCTGTGTTGGAACTTACAAATGGTACGTTTTGGGTAGGAACTGGTGGAGCTGGATTAAACAAATTTAATAGAGTAAATGCTTTTGAATCATACACACAGCAAAGCCATGGAATCACTAACGATATGGTGCTTGGCATGCTCGAAGATAATAATGGAAACTTATGGTTAAGCACATATTATGGATTGTCTAAATTTAATCCTAAAACAGAACAATTTACAAATTTTAACGAATTAGATGGTTTACAAGGAAACTCATTTAATGAGCGTTCTTGCTTTAAAGGAAATGATGGCACTCTCTATTTTGGCGGACAAAAAGGATTAACGTATTTTATTCCTGATAGTATTGTAGAAAATTCATATACAGCCCCTGTGGTTATTACTGATTTAAAGATTTTTAATAACTCTGTGCGTGTTAACGAAGAAATTCTTGGGAAAGTAATACTTAAACAAAACATTTCACATACACAAGAAATTACTCTCTCGCATAAACATAATTTTTCTATTGAATTTGCAACATTACACTATGTGGCTCCTTCAAAAAACATGTATAAATACCGATTGGTAGGCTTTGACGAAGATTGGACATATACCGATTCTAAAAAACGTTTTGCTACCTATACAAATCTTTCTGGTCGAGAATATGTTTTTGAAGTGGTGGCAACAAATAATGACGGGGTGTGGAGTGATGAAATTACACGTCTAAAAATTACAGTAATTCCTCCTTTTTGGAAAACAACATGGTTCTATTCTATTATTGTTTTTGTAATTGCTATTGGATTTGTCTTATATGTTAAAATTCGTGAACGTCAACTTGTTGCCGAAAAACGAAAACTTGAACGAATGGTTGATGAGCGAACGCAAGAAATTAATCAACAAAAAGAGGAATTGCAGTTACAGTCTGAATTATTGGTAAAAAACAATGAGGATTTATCTCGTTCAAACCGTTTAATTAAAGATAGCATTAGTTATGCAAAACGAATACAAGATGCTATGTTGCCCGATATGCAAACAATACAATCGTTTTTGCCTGATTCTTTTGTTTTATTTAAACCAAAAGATATTGTGAGCGGCGATTTTTATTGGTTTGTAGAACAAAACGGAAAATATTATTTTGCTACAGCAGATTGCACTGGACATGGTGTTCCGGGTGCTTTTATGTCTATGATTGGTACTACCCTATTAAATGAAATCACTTCAGAAAAAGCAGAACAAAAGCCTTCTGCAATTTTAGAAAAATTAAATAAAGGAGTAATTACAGCACTCAAGCAAAATCTCGATGGAAATCCTGATTCGCAAGATGATGGTATGGATATTACTATATGTATGATTAATCCCGAAGAAAAATCAATACAAGTTGCGTGTGCAAATCATGTAGTATATATTGTGCATGGAGATACTATAGAAGTTGTTGAAGGTGATATTTGTTCAATAGGAGGATTATTTTCCGCTGAAGAAGACAAGGGATATTCAAACCATGAATATAAATACAAAAAAGGCACATGTGTATATATGTTTTCTGACGGATATCAAGACCAATTTGGTGGGGTGAATAATAAAAAGTTTATGGCTACGCGATTTAAAGATTTATTGTTTGATAATCGCGAGTTGCCAATGGCTAAACAACTCGAAATATTACATGCCACGTTTGATGAATGGAAAGGAACTCATAGACAAATTGATGATGTTTTAGTTGTTGGTATTAAATTATAACAAATGAATTTGTTTCGAGTTTTACGTGTATGTGTAGCTCTATTGTGTACTTTAAATGTAGCTGTTTTTGTACACGCACAAAATCATGCAGGAATTCAAACTCCTTTGTTGATTTCTAAACTCGAAATCCCTTCTCCTCATGCTGATAGCATTGCTGCCGCGTGCAAACAAACACAAGCGTATGTATTTGCATATCCTCTTAAAGTTTCAATTCCTTTTGTTGATGTTGCCTCAACGTTTTATGTTGATTCTATAGTAGAATATAAACTTTGTATAACATCGCCTGATGCTGTTTCTCTTAATTTGATTTTTTCTGATTTTTTTTTACCTAAAAACGCAATTCTTTCAATTTTTTCTGAAGATTCTACCTGCTTTTTCTCATATACACACACACAAAACTCTTCTTCTGGAGTATTTGCAACCCCTATTGTAGAAGGTAATATATTGTACCTCTCTCTCTCTGTTCCTAGAAAATATGTAGAAAATGTGCACATGCGTATATCTCAAATTTCGTATGGGTTTCGCTCTTTTAAAACGAATCAAGAATCTGAATTAAAAAGTTCGGGAGATTGTAATGTTGATATCAATTGCTCTGAAGGTGCTGACTGGCAATTGCAAAAACGTTCAGTATGTAGGTTAATTATTTCTGGAACGCACTCCTGCTCTGGGGCTTTGCTTAATAATACATTGCAAGATGGAACGCCATATATATTAACTGCAAATCATTGTGTTTCAAGTCAAGCACAAGCAAACGAAACAGTGTTTTATTTTGAATATGAAAAACCACAGTGTGGATATGGCTATGCTTCTGAGGATAAAACCATGTCGGGTTCAAAATTGCGTGCAACTGCTCCAGATGCACGTGTGGATTTTGCTTTACTCGAAATAAATCAAAATATCCCTGATTCTTATGAACCGTATTATGCTGGCTGGGACGCTTCGGGAGATGTAAGCAAAAAATCTGTTTGTATTCATCATCCCAAAGGTGATGTAAAAAAAATAAGTATTGATAATGACATTCCTAAATCTGCTTCATTTTATTCATATGCTCCTCATTCACATTGGGAAATAGCTGATTGGGAGGTAGGAACAACAGAATCTGGATCTTCGGGTGCTCCTATTTTTAATGCGAACCATCAAATTTTTGGTAGCCTATCGGGTGGACAAGCAAGTTGTTATTCTCCGATTTATGATTATTTTTCAAAATTTTCAACTGCGTTTAATAAGTACCTTGAAGCAGAAGAACAATTGCAAGTATGGCTTGATCCTCTTAATTATAATATAACAAATTTACATGGATTTGACCCTCTGCATAGTACACCAAGCTCGCTTTCAAATATTACAAAAAACGATTCGGTAATGGTATGGAATTTTGACTCACATGCTCATGGCTATTTTGCTGGAACAAATAATATTGGCTGGACAAGTGTTGCAGATAAATTTGCCTTTGTGGCTCATAAAAACATTGCTCGCATAACATACGCTGTTGATGTGCTCCCGTGTGCCGACCTTTCAAATATTGAATTATGTGTGTGGAACGGGCAAACAACTCCTGATAGTGTATTATTTTCTACGCTTGCTTCGCATAACAGCTTAATTGATTCTACTTTTTTATGTGTTATTCCCCCAAAACCTATTGAAACAAATGGAAATTTTTGGATTGGATATCGATATCTAAATCCTGATTCTTGTGTGGCTTTTCAACACGCATATAATAGAACAAACAGTTCGAATCAAATGCATGTTTTGTATAAAAGCACATGGGTTTCTGTTTCAGAAATTTCTGCATATACCGCACTGGCAGTTGAGGTATATTGTACAAATGATATTGATACATTACCTTTATTTATGCCATGTGAAAAACCTTTTTTTAAAGATGCTATTTCTTCTCATCAATATTCATTCTATAGTAAAGAATTATTTGATATTGACTCAATTCCTGGCATGTATGATACTACAATATACACGCATGTTTCTACTAAAAACAATGTTGATGATTGGGCACAAGCCGAAACAGTTGAAGCCTTATGTGTTGCAAATAAATATATTCACAATGCAGCAGATTACATTCGCGGATTATCGTTAGGAATACGTGAAACATACGATACATCTGCAAGCATACATCTTGTGCTTTGGAGTGAATATGGGAAAAAACTTGCCGAAACGGAAGTGAAAAACAGTAAACTTACGCTTGATTTTTTTAATCAAGTGCATTTTGATAATCCTGTATTTGTTCAAAATTCGTTTTATGCTGGTATTTGTTTTGATACCGAATCTCAACTTCCCAAAACATCTTTATATACATATTATGACAATAACATATTTATAGATTCATATTTTTATACCTCAAACACATGGCTACCGTATTCTGATATTGGTGTTCCTTATAATTTTGCTATTCAACCTATTATTTGTTATTCTCCCTATCATTTTAATGCGGATTCGGCACAAATTCTTACATATCCTATTAAGAATATTGGTTCATTTGAATTTACACCTACAAAAAAATGTATTGTATTTCCAAGCTATTGTTCCAATGAATTTTTCATCCGCTGGAATTACAGTTTGTACAGTCCTGTACGTGTTGAATTATATAGCACATCTGGAATTTTATATCAAAAACAAGAGGTTGATTATGCATTAGGTGCATATCGTGTTCCTATTCAACACATACCTTCTGGTATATATATAGTGCGAGTTGTAACCGATTATTTCGTTGAAGAACAAAAAATTACCGTACATCGGTAAAATATTTCACCCGAACAATCGCATAATTAATAATTATTACGTTTATTCGGGTGAAACTTATAGAATTATAGGTAAATCCTATTAAAACTTATAGGTAAATGCTAATCCTAAAATTTGTTTGAATTGTACGCGAGGAGAAAATTTATCAAACTCTCCATCATTATTTGTATCAATACCAAATTTAATATCATCATCATAAATAAGGTGCGTGTTAAACGTAACGCTAAAATATTTATTAATAGTAAATGCTATTTGGTTTTCCCAGTTAACATCAATATTTTCGGGAGAATCTAAATAGTTTGAAAACAAATCAAGTTTTGAAGTAATAGAAACATTTTTTAATATTTCTTGTGTAAAATCGTTTCTTGAGTAAATAATACGAATATATCCCCCCATTTCATTTCTATATTTTTTTCCTTTTTCAAGCAAAATTCCTGATTCATCATATGTTGCACCTTCAACTCCAAAATCCCCCGCATTAGCAAGTCTTTCAAGAGTAACCAAAGTTGTACGTAAAGTTGCAGGAGCCACAAATACACTTACATATGAATTTGGTTTGTAATCCATTCCAAGTGCTAATGTAATGTATCCTGGTGCTAAATACGTTGAAATTGGCAAGGAAGATTTAGACGTATAGTCGTAACCATTAGCCATTTGTGTTTTAAAATTAAACAATCCTGCGTAGTAAAAGTTTTTACGTGCTTTATATCCGTATTTTGATAAGAAATCTATTTTATCATCAGTTTTTTTAAACTCTAAACTATCAGCACCAGAGCCAAGCACGCCATAGCCAACATCTAAAGAATTATCCCATGCAACTTTACCTTTTTTGTAATTTGCAAATACACTAAACAAACTATTAACTGTTAAAGAATTTTCACCACCTGCTGCCCAATTTGTTAAATTTGTTTGTGCAAGATTCGCCGAAACAACTCCACCTTTTTTCCAACCTTCAAGCGTGTCATTGTTTTGTTTTTTTAAAGTTCCTTCAACTTCGGTAATTTGTGCGTTTCCTATTATTGCAATGCTCATAGCAATAATAAATAAGATACATTTTTGATTCATACATAATACATGTTAAATAAAACAAATAAATTTTTGATGTAAAATTATTATAAATTACTGAATCTCCCAAAATTACCTGTGTATAAACCCAATCAGCTAAAAAAATGTGTGTTTTTGTGTTTAACTGCTGTGTTTTTTTACGTATATTTACAATAAAGAAAAATAAAATTGTAATACTATTATTCTATGAAAACTTCCACAAAAATCATTTTTTACCCATTTTTTATGATTATGATGCTTGTGTTTACAAGTTGTGAACCAGGCACTGTCTATAAAAAAATAAAAAAACTTCCCGAAAATCGTATGCTGCGCGATACGTCATTTACTTTTGAGTTTAATAATACAAATCAAGCAGAAACATATGATATTGTGTTACTGTTTCGATATGTACACGGATTTCAGTTTAAACAAGTGGTGTTTGATTTAGAATATTTTTCAGTAAATAAAAATCCAATACGTTTTACATTTGGAATACCTATCGTAGGGAATGATGGAAAATATATTGGCGAGGGAATGGGAGATATATGGGATATTGAACATACAATACTTTCAAAACAACGCTTGCCCGAAGGAATAAATACGTTTGTTATTCAAAATAAAACGCACCTCGATTTAAATTATATTCCAAATGTTATGGAAGTAGGATTAAAAATTGTACAAGCGAAATAAAGCATTAAAATAATTTATTTCGTTTTATTATATATGCTAATAACACTTGATAAAAACCTTTATTAATATCAGCTTTTACATACTCTATTCCATGTTGAGCACAACTTAGCGAAAGTTGTTTATTTAATTTTTTCATACGCATAGCATATTGTTCACGTACTTTATTAGGGTGAATTTTAATTTTCTCACCTGTTTCCATATCGGTAATTTTAAGAGGACGATTTGAAAAATCAAATAAATCTTCGGCATTTGGCTCTGTTACGTGAAACACAATTACTTCATGTTTATTATGCCGTAGATGTTGCAAGGAAGTAAATAATTCTTCTTGATTTGCATCTTCAAAAAAATCACTAAAAATAATAACAAGTGAACGCGTATGAATTGCTTCTGCAATTTGGTGCAATATAGGAGCTATAGAAGTTTTTTTATGAAATGCCGTTTTTGTTTGCGACAATTCAAAATGTCTATATAACTCTGCATACAACATTTGTGCGTGAATATGTGAAAGTTTTGCTTGCGTATGAGTTTGTATTTCAGTATCAAAAAAACTCAAGCCTACTGCATCACGTTGTTTTCGTAATAAATGAATAAGTGCGGCAGCAGAATAAAACGAAAAAGCACTTTTTGATTCTAATTTTGAATTTTGAAACGGGTAAAGCATAGACGAAGAGGTGTCAACTACTATTTGACAGCGGAGATTTGTTTCCTCCTCGAATCGTTTTACAAAAAGCTTATCTGTTTTTGCAAACAACTTCCAATCAATATGTTTTGTAGATTCACCGGTATTATAGATTCTATGCTCAGCAAATTCCACAGAAAACCCATGAAACGGACTTCTATGAAGACCCGTAATAAACCCTTCAACAATTTGAGTAGCAATAAATTCAAAGTTATCAAACTGCGAATAGTTTTGAATGTCGAGTAATGTTTTCATGGGAAATATTCAAAACCGACATGTTTTACAGATGATTTTTCTATAAAACGTGTCGGTTTATTTTTTTAGAGATTTTTCTCAATAACTTCTGCAATTTTTGCTTTTTGAACAGCTCCAACTAATTTATCTACAACTTCATTGTTTTTCACAAATAGAATAGTTGGAATATTACGAATAGAGTATTTTGTTGCAATATCTGGATTGTCATCTACATCGCATTTTCCAATAACTGCTTTTCCTTCATATTCTTTTGCGAGTTCAGAAATAAAAGGTGCAATTAATCGACATGGACCACACCATTCCGCCCAAAAGTCTATTACTACTAATTTTTCTGTTTTTGTTACTACCTCATCGTAGTTTGCTTCGGTAATTTCTAATGCCATAATTGAAAATATTAAATACAAATTAAATGTTAATTTAAACTAAAATCGATTTTATCAATATTTTGTAATTCTTCGAATAATTCGTGCGAGATACTTTTTCTCTCTCCTTGAGGATTCATCGTAATATAAATTTCTTCGTATCTATCATATATTTGAAATTTTACTGGGAATTTTTGTTCTTCCTCTTTGTCCTCTTTATCTTTTTTAGTGACAGCAGTATTTATTTGAGAGATCAAGTCATCAATTTGAGAAATTAAAGCATCGTTTAAATCTAAAATATTTATACGAATATTACATGTTTTTATACGTTTTTTTAAAATAGAAAGTGGTTCAATTTCTTTAATCTTCACATGATAATCGGTACTATCTCCCCATTTTTTTTCCACCTTTCCTTGAATACAAATTTTGTCACCCATAATTATTTGAGACGAAAATGTTTCACAATCTTTACCAAATAATACAAATTCGTAGTTTCCATTAAAATCCTCAAGCGTAAATTTCATAAAAGGCTTGCCTGTTTTTGTTTCGCGATGTTCAAGTTTTGTAACCATTCCGGCAAGGCACAAACTACGATCTTTTAATAGTATTATGTCAGCGAGTTCGTTGAGTGAAATTTTACAAAAATGTTTTATTATAAATTTATATTCGTCAAGAGGGTGTGCCGAAAGATAAATGCCTATATGCTCTTTTTCTTTTCGTAATTGCTCCATATTAGACCAAAGAGGAGGATTAGGAATTACTGGTTTTTCAACTGCTATTTCGTCATCGGCAAATAACGAAAGCATGTTTGGTTCTGGAGTTGAATTAAGAGCGTTTCCGAATTTGAGCAAAGTTTCAATAAATGAAGTTTCTCCTTCCTTAGCAAAAAATCTATGTCGTTCAATACCAAAACTATCAAATGCACCACTGAGTGCTAAACTTTCTAAATTTTTTTTGTTAACAGTACGTAAATTCACACGCGCTACAAAATCAAAAATATCAGCAAACGGACCATTTTTGACACGTTCTTCAATTATTGACTGTGCGGCTGTTTCGCCAACGCCTTTTATAGCACCCAAACCAAATCGTATCTGTCTTTTTTTATTTACCGCAAAATTAATTTGACTTTCATTTACATCAGGCACAAGCACTCGTGTTCCCATACGATTACATTCTTCCATGAGTTTTGCAATTTCATCAGCTTTTGAAAGATTGCAACTTAATGCCGCCGCCATAAATTGTGCAGGATAGTGAGCTTTTAAAAATGCTGTTTGAAAAGCAATATAGGCATAGCAAACCGAATGCGATTTATTAAAGGCATATGCGGCAAAAGCTTCCCAATCTTTCCAAATTTTTTCTATAAGAAGCTCGGGGTCTTGATTATTTTGTGCACATCCATCAATAAATAGCTTATTTCCCAGGCAACCTTTATGAAATTTTTCTTTAAGTTTATCCATTATTGCAATGATTTTTTTCCCCATTGCTTTTCTCAGTTCATCAGATTCTCCGCGTGTAAACTGAGCCAATTCACGTGAAAGAAGCATTACTTGCTCCTGAAACACGGTTATACCATAGGTATCACTTAAATATTTCTTCATAATTGGATGGTCATACACAACCTTTCTCTGTCCATGTTTTCGTGCAATATATTCTGGTATATATTCCATAGGACCAGGTCTATAAAGAGCATTCATTGCAACTAAATCTTCAAAACGGTTTGGTTTTAAATTGCGTAGATGCTTTTTCATTCCAGCAGATTCAAATTGGAATATTGCTGTGGTATCACCTTTTCCAAAAAGTTCAAATGTTTTTTGGTCTGTAAAATCAATAGCCTCAATATCAATAACTTTTCCAGTAGAAAGTTTTATATTAGAAAGTGCTTCTTTTATAATAGAAAGTGTGCGTAAACCAAGAAAATCCATTTTTAACAAGCCAATTTCCTCAACAAAACGACCGTCATACTGGGTTGTCATCATGTGTTCTTCTTTGGTTGGCATAAGTGGCACATGTTCGTCAAGTGAATTTTTTCCAATTATAATTCCGCAAGCATGCACTCCATATTGCCGCACCGAACCTTCTAAAACACAGGCATTTTCTATTGTTTCAATCTTTATTTGATTATGCTCAACTTCTGCACTTTTAAGCTCATTCAGTATAAATAGTCGCACATCAGCTTTAATAACATCTTTTGGTTTTTCTTCTTGTAGTGCTGTTCTTTTTTGAGCAATAATATGAGCCGCCACTTTATCTAAGTTTCCTAATTTTTTTTCAAGATCGCGAATATACGAATATGATTTATTCAATTTACCATTTTCCGGAAACTCCTTTGTCATTCTATTTGCCTCTGAAAGAGGAAGCTGAAGCACCCTTGCGACATCTTTTAGTGCACTTTTTGCAGCCATTGTTCCAAACGTACAAATATGTGCAACTTTGTCGTGTCCATATTTTTCAGTTACCCAATCAAGTACTTTTTGCCTTCCGTCATCGTCAAAATCTATATCAATATCAGGCATGGAAATCCTGTCAGGATTTAAAAATCGTTCAAAAAGCAAATCAAATTTAATAGGATCAATATTCGTAATGCTTAAACAATATGACACAACCGAGCCTGCTGCTGAGCCCCTACCCGGACCAACTAAAACTCCCATATTACGAGCTTCTTCTATAAAATCTTGTACAATTAAAAAATATCCGGGGAAACCCATTTGAGCGATTGTTTCAAGTTCAAAATCAATTCGTTCCTTATGTTTTTCTGGCATATTTTCGCCATATCGTTTTTTTGCTCCTAAATACGTGAGTT
Source organism: Bacteroidales bacterium (assembly GCA_012519815.1). Lineage (GTDB taxonomy): Bacteria > Bacteroidota > Bacteroidia > Bacteroidales > UBA1715 > JAQICB01. Next base: position 5,315 of record JAAYPM010000120.1, on the reverse strand, counting down.
GTTTTAAATAATCTGATTCAAATTTTATACGCACAACCGCTTCGTATCCTCCAAGATTGTCGTATCGTTCAAACTCATTTCGCAACGCCTCTTCAGAATATTTTTGCTTATAATCTTCAATAGTGCCAAAGGATTCAGGTATAGCAAATTCTGGCATAATAGGATTTGAGTTGAGTGTATATTCTTCAACCTTATCGGCAACTTCTAAAGTATTCGCAAGAACTTCGGGTGCGTCTGCCCAGAGTTCATACATTTCATCAGTTGTTTTAAACCATTCTTGACGCGTATATCGCACCCTTCGCATGTCATGAATATCGGCTCCTGTATTTAAGCAAATAAGTATGTCGTGAGCACCAGCATCTTGTTCTTCGGTAAAATGCACATCATTTGTTGCTACTATTTTAATATCGTGTTTTGCTCCAAGTTTAAAGAGTTCTTTATTTACATATTTTTGTCTTTCATACACTTCTTTTCGTAGTTGCGGGTCTTGTGTTGGATGCCGCATAACTTCAAGATAAAAATCATCTTGAAAAATAGATTTATACCACAATATACTTTTTTCGGCAGCTGCAACGCCTTCTGTTGTAAGTGTTTTTGCCACTTCACCCCCTAAACATGCCGAAAGCATAATTAATCCTTCTTTATGTTGCTCAAGTATAATTTTATCAATTCGTGGTCTATAATACATGCCCTTTAAATGTGCTGTAGAAATCAGTTTTAAAAGATTTTTATAACCAACATAATTTTTCGCAAGTAGTATGCAGTGATAATTATTTCTATCTTTTTCATCAGCTAAATCATCAACTAAATACGCCTCGCAGCCTAAAATTGGTTTTATCCCTTTTTTTATACACGTTTGATGAAAATCTTTCACGCCAAACATTGCACCATGGTCGGTTATTGCAAGTGCAGGCATACCCTGTGCTACAGCCTTATCAACAATATCATCAATTGCTGCTGCACCATCTAAAATTGAATATTGCGTATGCACATGAAGGTGAACAAATTGTTTGTTTTCATGCGTTATTTCGGTTTTAATAATTTCTGGCTCAACATCAGTCTTCTGTGTTTCTTTTGTTTCAAAATTTGATTGTAATTCAATATGAGCTGCTTGAATTGTTGTGGGTTGTGCTTTTTTAAAAGCGGTAATAACACTTTGAGGAACTTGTAATATGGTATGTGTTATAACGCCTATACGTATAAGTTCTAAAAAGCATCGTGCTGTTGCATTTACATCGGCACTTGCGTTGTGAGCTTCTATAAAATCTTCTTGAAATAACTGTGTGTGGAGTTCCGTTAATTTTGGCCATTTATACTGCCCGCCTCGTCCACCGGGATTTTTACAAAAATCTGTACTTACGTCTTTTGTGTCAATTGCTATTTTTTGTGATAATATATTTGGCATTTCCGCACGTATATATTCAGCACTCAAAACTGCTAAATCAAACGAAAAATTATGTGCTACCGCATGAGTTACAGTTTCTAAATCTTTATTAAATTCTGCAAGCACAAATTTTAAATCATGCCCTATTTCTTTTGCCTTTTCGGTAGAAATACCATGTATTTGTTCTGATTGATATGGAATTTCAAATCCTTCGGGAATTACGATATAATTTTTATTACACACTAATTCTCCAGTAGCAGAATGTATTTGCCAAGCAAGTTGTACCATACGGGGCCAATTTGCTAAATCATTGTATGGGGCATTGTAATTTTTTGGTAATCCGATAGTTTCGGTATCAAAAATAAGAAACATAGACACAATTTTATTGTTTTATAAAAGAACTATAAAAATACAAAAAAAAAAGATGTTTTTACGTCTTGTTAATAACTATGGAAAACTGTTTTGTCTTAAAATACTTGACTTGTATTTATAGGAAACTTTTAAAAATAGAACATATTGAATTTGTTGGAGTTACAAGCATTGTTTGTAATCCTATTTGAGCAGCACCATTTAAGTTTTCTTGTTTATCGTCTAAAAACAATGTACGTTCAGGAATAATATTTACTTTTTGCGTTACAGCTCTATATGTTTCAGGATTTGGTTTTCGCATACCAATAGAACTCGAATACCATACTTCTTCAAATAAATCACTCATAGAAAATGTAATTCCTTGTTGTTTCATGTTTTTCTCAAAAGCCTCAATATGAATCACATTGGTATTGCTTAATAAAAATGTTCGAAAATGTGTTTTTAGAGAAAGAAGGAGATTTACATGTTTTTGCGGAAAATCTAATAACATTGCATTCCATGCAGAAATAAAGTCTTGTTTCGAAAATGGATTATTTGAAAGTGCAAGGAGATTTTCAATAAATTCGTGTTCAGTTATTTTTCCACATTCAAAATCATAAAAACGTGATAATTCCATAATTTTTGGTATATCAGATGCACTTTTCCCCATAAGCAACTGCAATTGAGAAAATGTTGCCTGTTCGTCTAAATTTAGAATCACTCCGCCAAAATCAAAAATAATATTTTCTACAGTTTTCATCATACTATTATAGTGTAAGTATTTCAGTATATGAAGGCAATTCATGTAAAAACTCAAATTTTTTTGTGGCAAAATGTATTATGCAACTATACATTTTAACACCATTTGTTACCAATAAATACGGAGCTTGCAACGCAATATTATACTGTGCTATTTGTTCAAAAACAGCTTGATTTATTGCAACTTCAGGGGCTTTACATTCTACCAAAACAAGTGGTTCTCCTTTTGACGTATAACAAAGTATATCGGCACGTTTCGGCAAAGAATATACATCAAGTCCAACTTCTATTTTCATTAAACTTTGTGGAAATTTTTTATGGTCAATAAGATAACGAACGGTGTGCTGCCGAACCCATTCTTCGGGGGTTAGCCGCACATATTTTTTACGAATACTATCTAAAATATAAGTTTTACCTTGTTCTTTTTTAATAGTAAAGTTATAGTCAGAAAGAGAAAGTTTATACATTTTGTGTACCTTTACACAACAAAAATACAAATAAACTTTCATTACTTAGTATTATGGACTATAAACAAATATTGAAAGATATTGATAATAAAATTTTTTATCCGATATATATATTATCTGGCGAAGAACCATATTATATTGATATGATATCTGATTACATTGCTGAACATACTTTAAGCGAAGAAGAAAAAACGTTTAATCAAACAATTGTGTACGGAAAAGATTCTGATGTTCAAACAATTGCACAAACGGCAAAACGTTTTCCAATGATGGCAAATCACCAACTTGTGATTGTAAAAGAAGCACAAGATTTAAAAAAAATAGAGGATTTACATTTTTACGCAGAAAATCCTTTAAAATCAACAGTTTTAGTGATATGTTACAAATATAAATCCTTCCCCAAAACCTCTAAATTTTATAAATTAGCAAAATCTCATGGATGTATTTTTGACTCTCCTTTGATACCTGAATATAAAATTCATAGTTGGATACGTGAATATGTAACATCAAAATCATATAAAATTTCTGATGAAACGGCACTTCTTTTAGCTGAATATTTGGGAACGAAATTGCATAAAATCACCAATGAAATTTCAAAATTATGTACGCTCTTGCCTGTTGGGTCAACAATTACAAATGCTGATGTTCAAAAACATATTGGAATTTCAAACGAATATAATGTGTTTGAACTTGAAAAAGCATTTGGACAAAAAGATGTGTTAAAAGTATATAGAATTTTACAAAGTTTTGCTTCAAATCCCAAAGCAAATCCTTCTATTGTTACTATTACAAAATTATATGGTTATTTTAAAAAATTATTGTTACTGTATTTTGCAGGAAATTCTTCTGATGCAGAATTATCGCAGATAACAGGAATTCCCCCTATCCCATTTGTTATTAGACAATATAAAAACGCACAACGAAAATACTCTGCTCAAAAATTAGTTCAAATAATTTCGTTGATTCGTGAATATGATTTAAAATTAAAAGGTGTACAGTCTAATGCAGTTGACGAAGGTGAATTAATGCGAGAATTAGCGTTTAAAATTTTACATTAAAACAATATGGGAAAACGTATTTTATATGTCGTTCCTCACCGTTACAATAGATGTCCGGGACAACGATTTAGATGTGAACATTTTATTCCTTATTTGCAAAATAAAGGATATTCCACTACATATTCACCTTTACTTTCGGAATGGGACGATGCGTATTTTTATAAAAAAGGAGCATATTTTTTTAAACTAATTATTGTTTTAAAAGCTTTTTTTCGAAGAATACGTGATGTACGACAGGCATCAAATTACGATATTGTTTTTATATATCGCGAAGCATTTATGTTGGGAACAACTATGTTTGAGCGGGCTTTTGCAAAAAAATCATGTAAAATTATATTTGATTTTGATGATTCTATTTGGTTGCCTGACACTTCTGAAGGAAATCAAAATCTTGCGTGGTTAAAACGCCCTCAAAAACTGAATACTATTTGTGCTCTTGCAGATTTAGTAATTGCAGGAAATGATTTTTTAGCGGAATATGCCAAGCAATATGCAACAAATGTGGTGGTTATTCCAACAACAATTAACACACATTATCATCTACCTAATACAACTCCAAAGAAAAAAGATAAAATATGTATTGGCTGGACAGGCACTGAAACTACGCATAAACACCTTGCTATTCTTGAACCTGTGTTAGCACGGTTAAATGGTATGTTTCCAAACAAACTTACATATATGATTATTAGCAATAAACCATATAATTCTTCTACAATAGCTTTTCAATGGAAACAATGGTCGCCTGAAACAGAAATTACAGATTTACAGGATATTGATATTGGGATAATGCCCCTGCCAAATGATGAATGGTCGAAAGGAAAATGTGGATTTAAAGGATTGCAATATATGGCTTTAGAAATCCCCACAATTATGTCTCCTGTTGGTGTTAACACACAAATTATTACAGATGGTGTAAATGGTTTTTTAGCAGAAACAGACGATGAATGGTTTGACGTATTATGTGAATTAATTAATAATGAAAACACACGAAAAACAATTGGCACGCAAGGTCGAAAAACAATAATTAAACGCTATTCTGTTGATGCGTTTGTAGAAAAATATATTGCTTTATTTCATAAACTTGTGTAATAAAGAAATCTTTATCGTATTTATTTTTATAGAATTATGCAATAAAAATTAACGAAACGCATTGACATAGGTCTCTATTGAACTGATACTGTATCGTTTAACTTCGAGAAGTTGTCTGAAAAGTTCTATTTTCTTATCCATAATACTACATTTTGATGAATTTACGAAAGTTATGCGAATGTATAATAAAACATTCGTAATATCCAATAT
>JAAYPM010000014.1 GCA_012519815.1 Bacteroidales bacterium | reverse complement strand
TTATATTTTTATGTACATTTGTAATTCACATTTTCATTTTCTACAAAAACACACAAGCCAACATAACACGCTCATTATCATTCAATTACTTTTAACTGTTGTTTTTACATTTGTCCTATAATTAATATTATGTTAAATTGGAAATAAAATAAATAAGAGAGTAATACTACATACTACTCTCTTATAGATCCTTATAGATATTAGTTTAAATTATCTCTTAATTTTTTTACACGTTCATATTCTGCATCCTTACGTAATTGAGAATATATCGACATTAAATCTGTATAGGCATTTGTAAGTAATGTTGGATTCGTTTCTGCTGATGCATATGCTTCATAATGCGGTATAGCCTTTTTTAATAAGTTTTGTCCTTTTTCGTTCAGTTGTTTGTAATTTTTAGTTCCATACGCTGCTCCTGCTTCGAGTAATACTTCTCGAGCTTGACTAACATATAACAATCCTAAGTTAGCATTCGCCCCTAAATTTTTAGGCTCAATTTCTAAGGTTTTATTATAATACTCTATTGCTGTTTCTGTTTTTCCACTGGTTTCGTGAAGTATAGCTATATTTAACAGGAAATTAGTGTTATTTGGTTCTTTTTCTAATGCTTTATTTAAATATTCAAGTGCTTCGTCATATTGTTTTAATCCTAAATAGAGATTCACCAATTCTTTAATATACTCAACTGTAGAAGAATCTGTTGGGTATTTTTCAATAATAGTTTGAATTGTTTTAATTGCCGCTGCTGTGTCGTTTGAATTTTTTTGACTATTCATAATAGCACCGTAAACAGCAATATTTTCATAGCCTTTTTCAATAGCTTTATTGTAGTATTGTATAGATTTATCATATTCTTGTGCCATATATGCAATAATTCCACAATCATTTAATAATGAACCACGTGTAGAATCAGGATTGCTATCATATCCTTGTATTAATATGTCTGCTATTTTAGAAAAATACGGCTCTGCTTTCTTATAATTGTCTTGCAATATATAGTAATACCCTTCATTTGTGTATAAACTTACAATTGTTTGGAGTTGATTTCCAATTAATTCATATCGTTTTCCGTCATCAACTTCTCGTGCTTTATTATATGCTTCTACCGCTATTTCTAATGGTGTTGTTTGATTTGGAAACATTTCAACAGCCGCATCTGTACGTACATATGAGATTAACTTACTGTTTAAAAAATGCAGATTAATTCTATCAAAAGAATATACAAGGGTGTCTCCTTTTGTTGTTTTACTTTTTGCATTTGTTTTCATAACATGTATTACGTCTTCTACGTTCATGCCCGGAAAAGCTCCTTTTAAATCAAACGCATATACTTCTAAATACTTACGTCCGCGTTCTGTCCATGTTCTTGAACGTGTTGCTTTTTTAGCATGTATTATATTTGCATCTGTTTTTTTTGCTTCTGCAACAACCATTGGCCATGTTATAACAACTTCGTCTGATTGTCCAAATAAACTGAAAGAATATAAGCTCCCTATTAATACGAGCAAAAGATTTTTTCTCATCATAATATTTAGTTTTTATTTACATTTAAACTTTAATTACATGCCGTAAAAGCGTGAACATCAACCACATGTAGTGCTCTTTACTCTTCAGCTTCTGTTTCATTATTTGTATAATCAACATCAAGAGGTTCTATTGCACTGTTTTCATCTTTACCTTCATCACTCTCTTCTTGTTCCATATTTCTTTGTTCGCGTTCTTCATCACTAACCTCAATTGTACAAACTGCGGCAATAGAGTCATCATTACGTAAATTAATAAGCTTCACTCCTTGCGTTGCTCGTCCCATTACTCGTAACGTCCCAACTTCCATGCGTATTGTGAGTCCAGATTTATTAATAATCATAAGGTCATCATTGTCATTAACTGATTTTAAGGCAATTAAAGAACCTGTTTTTTCTGTGATATTAAGAGTTTTTACCCCTTTTCCTCCCCTATTTGTAATTCTATAATCTTCTAAAGGAGAACGTTTTCCGTATCCATTTTCCGAAACCACAAGAATTTCGTTTTCATTTGAAGGTAAAACACATATCATACCAATAACTTCATCGGTATCAGTTATAGAAATACCTTTTACTCCCGAAGCTGTTCTACCAATTGGACGGATTTTAGATTCTGGGAAACGAATAGCTTTTCCTGATTTTACCGCCATGATTATATCATGTTCGCCACTGGTTAATGTAGCTTCAAGTAACTGGTCTCCATCTCTGATTGTTACCGCATTAACTCCGTTTTGTCGAGGACGAGAATATGCTTCTAACAATGTCTTTTTGATAATACCTTTTTTGGTAGCAAGAATAATAAAGTTATTATTAATATAATCCTTATCGGTTAATGATGTAACATTAATATATGCTTTTACTTTGTCGCCTGGTTCAATGTTAAGCATATTCTGAATTGCTCGTCCTTTTGAAGTTTTACTTCCTTCGGGGATTTCATACACTTTAAGCCAATAACATTTACCGTTTTCTGTAAAAAACAACATTGTATTATGCATGGTTGCAACATACATATGTTCAAGGAAATCCTCTTCACGAGCGTTACCACCACGAGAACCCGTTCCTCCTCTATTTTGAATTTTATATTCTGTTAAAGGTGTACGTTTAATATATCCTAAATGCGAAATTGTAATTACAACTTCATCATCAGCATAAAAATCTTCAGGATTAAAATCTTCGGCAGCTTGTACTATTTCAGTTTTCCGCTCATCACCATATTTATCTGAAACTTCTTGTAGTTCATCTTTAATGATTTTCATGCGTAATTCTTCGCTTGCGAGCACCTCCTCAAGATATTTTATCAACGCCATTATTTCGTCATATTCTGTGCGTAATTTATTTTGGTCTAATTTTGTAAGTTGACCTAAACGCATTTGAATAATAGCCGTAACTTGTATTTCGCTGAATTTGAATCGTTCTACTAATTTATCTTTCGCAATTGTTTGTGATTCTGCTGCTCGGATTATTGCAATTACTTCATCAATATTATCACTTGCAATAATTAATCCTTCAAGCACATGCGCTCGTTCTTGTGCTTTTCGTAACTCAAATTGTGTTCTACGAGTAACTACATCATGACGATGTTCCACAAAATACTTAATTAAATCTTTTAAATTAAGCATTTTAGGACGTCCTTTTACTAAGGCAATATTATTTATGCTAAATGATGATTGTAATGCTGTGTATCTATATAATTTATTAAGAATAACATTTGCAATTGCATCACGTTTTAAGGTGTACACTATTCGCATACCATCTTTATCAGACTCATCATTTACTTCCGAAATGCCCTCAATTTTTTTCTCTACTATTAAATCAGCAGTTTTTTTAATAAGTTCTGCTTTATTCACTAAATATGGAATTTCGCTTACTATAATTTTTTCTCGTCCCGATGGTTCTGTTTCAATAGTAACTTTACCACGAATCACAACACGCCCCTGCCCTGTATGAAATGCTTGCACAATTCCCTGATAACCATAAATAATACCACCTGTAGGAAAATCAGGAGCTTTAATAATAGGAATAAGCTCATCAATTTCTATATCGTTATTGTCAATATAGGCAATAATTGCTTTTATAGTATCTGTTAAATTATGCGGAGCCATATTGGTAGCCATACCAACTGCGATACCCGATGCTCCATTTATTAAAAGATTTGGGATTCGAGTAGGTAACACAGTTGGTTCTTCAAGCGTGTCATCAAAATTCAATTGAAAATCAACAGTTTCTTTTTCAATATCAATTAATGTTTCTTCGGCTATTCTACGTAATTTAGCTTCGGTGTACCTCATTGCTGCTGGAGGATCTCCGTCCACAGAACCAAAGTTTCCTTGCCCAAGCACCAATGGATATCGAAGCGACCAATCTTGTGCCATGCGCACCATAGTGCCATATACAGAAGAATCACCATGAGGGTGATATTTTCCAAGTACCTCTCCTACAATTCTTGCTGATTTTTTTGGAGCCGAATTTGAACGAATACCTAAATCATGCATTCCAAACAAAACTCTCCGATGTACCGGTTTAAAACCATCACGAACATCCGGTAATGCACGTGATACAATAACAGACATTGAATAATCAATGTATGCCGATTTCATCTTTTCTTCAATATTGAGTTGAATGATTTTTTCGCCCTCTATCATGAAATATTTTATTTATTACTTGATTATTAGAAATTTAAACAGTTATTATAATGCGTTTTTTATAAAAAAACAAAGTACCTTATTCTGATTTTATTTTCATAATTTTTGCAAATGTATTTATCAACATTTTTTGTTCATAAAAAATCATGCAAGAAAATTATAAAATCACCATGCAAAGAGGCTCAAATATACAATAAAATATAGTATTATTGTAGTGAACTTTTTATTTTTTATACATTCAGATATTAAAATCTATTAATAATATGAATATAAATTTTTCAGAAAAATTACGTGAAATATTGACTTTTAGCAGAGAAGAAGCTATTCGTTTAGGCAATGAATACATAACAATTGAGCATTTATTTTTAGGAATTTTACGTGAAGGAGAATCGCACGCAATAGTGATTTTAGAAAAATTATCAGTAGATTTACAATCTGTTCGAAAAGAAATAGAATTACAACTTCGTCAGTCCTCCCCTCTTTCTGAACAATTTTTTAGTTCCATTCCGTTTAATAAATCAGCAGAAAAAATTTTAAGAATAATAACATTAGAAGCAAAAAGCATGAATTCTGCTGCGGCAGAAGCTGAACATCTGCTACTTGCTATATTAAAAGATACTTTATCATTAACAACACAAATTTTACAAAAAAATAATATAACATATACAACTGTGAAAAATCATATTCAAATTGCAAACCCCGAAAATAAAAAATCAACATTTGACGATGACGATGATGATGAAATAAAAATTCCTCAAAGACATCAACCAAATAAGCCACGTCCCGAAAAACAATCGGAAACCCCGGTTTTAGATAATTTTGGAATTGATCTTACAAAAGCTGCCGAAGAAGGGCGTTTGGATTTAATTGTGGGACGAGAAAATGAAATTGAACGTATTGCTCAAATACTGAGTCGGCGTAAAAAAAACAATCCTATCCTAATTGGTGAACCCGGTGTGGGAAAATCGGCAATTGCAGAAGGATTGGCAATGCGTATTGTGCATAAACAGGTATCGCGTATTTTGTTTAATAAACGGGTGTTAACTCTTGATTTAGCATCAATTGTTGCAGGAACAAAGTATCGTGGGCAATTTGAAGAGCGAATGAAAGCTATGTTAAACGAACTTGCTCGTTCAAAAGATGTAATTTTGTTTATTGATGAAATACACACCATTGTTGGTGCGGGCGGTGCTTCTGGTTCGTTAGATGCTGCAAATATGTTAAAACCTGCGCTTGCACGTGGCGAAATTCAATGTATCGGAGCTACAACTCTTAATGAATATAGACAACATATTGAAAAAGATGGCGCTCTTGAACGACGTTTTCAAAAAGTTATGGTAGAACCAGCTACGGTTGATGAGGCAATTAATATTCTTAATAATATTAAAAAACATTACGAAAATCATCATGGTGTTTTATATACCGACGAGGCTATTACTGCCTGTGTGAAATTAACGCATCGCTATATTTCTGACAGACATCTTCCTGATAAAGCAATTGATGCCCTTGACGAGGCTGGGTCGCGTGTGCATATTCAAAACATTCAAGTTCCTACGCATATTATTGAATTAGAAGAGCAATTAGAATCGTTACGAAACCAAAAAATTGATGCAGTGCGTAGTCAACAATTTGAATTAGCTGCAAGTTTTCGTGATAATGAAAAAGAATTATTACGAAAAATAGAAGAGAATAATAAAAAATGGCAAGAAATGCTTGCTACACAACGTGAACCTGTAACAGAACAAGATGTGGCTCTTGTTGTTGCTATGATGACTGGCGTGCCGGTGAATAGAATAGCACAAGAAGAAAGTTCGCGTTTGCTAAAAATGTTTGCAGAATTACAAGGAAGTGTTGTTGGACAAGATAAAGCAATACAACAAATTGTAAAAGCAATTCAACGGAATAGAGCTGGACTTAAAGATCCGCGTAAACCTATTGGCTCTTTCATTTTTCTTGGTCCTACTGGTGTGGGAAAAACACAATTAGCTAAGGTGCTTTCTGAATATTTGTTTGATTCAAAAGATGCACTTATTCGCATTGATATGAGTGAGTATATGGAGAAATTTGCAGTATCAAGATTGGTTGGAGCACCTCCGGGATATGTGGGATATGAAGAAGGTGGACAATTAACAGAAAAAATTAGGAGAAAACCATATTCTGTAGTGCTTTTAGATGAAATTGAAAAAGCACACCCAGATGTGTTTCATATTCTGCTTCAAGTACTTGACGAGGGACATTTAACTGATAGCTACGGGAGAAAGGTTGATTTTAAAAACACTATTATTATTATGACTTCAAATATTGGTACGCGTGAACTTACTGAATTTGGTAGTAGTGTGGGATTTAGTCAAAAATCTAAAGAAGAACAGTATAACGAATACTCTAAAGCGGTGGTGGAAAAAGCTCTGAAAAAAGCATTTGCACCTGAGTTTTTAAATAGAATTGATGATTTAATTCAATTTAATGCTCTTAATAAAGAAAATATTTACAAAATTATTGATATTGAACTGCAAGAACTTTTTGCAAGAATACGTGATTTAAATATTACATTATCATTATCTCAAGCAGCTCGTGAATTTATTGTGGAAAAAGGATATGACCAAAAATTTGGAGCTCGCCCATTAAAACGAGCAATTCAAAAGTATATAGAAGATCCTATGGCTGAATTTATGCTCAACAATTCGCTTAAAGGTAACACTAATGTTCTGATTGATTATGTAAATGAAAAAATAACGGTGTCAAAAATAACCAAAAAACGCAAGTCTAAACAAACATGAGCACACATATATTCCATATAGCAAGTCCTATTCAATTAGGGCTTTCAAAAACGATTGTGCATTTACAAGATTTTATTATTGATTGTGATTCAATTGTTTCCATAACGCCACCTGAAGGTGTTTTTTTATGGGAAAACAAACAAAATCAATTACTTAAATTAGAAATTGATAATTCTCAGATTCTAAAGCCTATAAGCACGCTTGATATTCGTTTTCAAGATGGTGAAGAAGCAAGTATTATTTTAATAAAATCAAAAAAAATAAAATTTATCTACCGTGTTTCAATTGCAGGAGCACCCTACTCTGTGCAAATTGCTGGTGATTTTAATAGCTGGAACCCACAGGGGTTTAACCTTTATTATGCACATGACGCTTGGGAAATAGTGTTAGAAATAGAACCGGGAAATTATGCATACCAAATAATTGTTGACGGAAAATGGATGGTTGACCCGCACAATAATGAAACTATTGAAAATGGGTACGGTGGATATAATTCATTGTTGCGTGTGCCCTTTCAAAATGAATTTGATTGTATTCATGCGTATCCATTTAATAATATTCAAACAAATGTTATTATTGAAACAGAGGGTAATGTTGATGGATTTGTTGCATTATGGCAAAATAGAAAACTTGAAAATCATGAGTTATTTTTCCATGGAAACCGCTTGATGATAACAATTCCTCCTGAAGCATGTGATATAAAACGCTCATACATACGATGTTTTTGTTATTCTTCAACAACAATTGCTAATGATATTCTTATTCCACTTGAATATGGTAAAGTGGTTCATTCAGAAAGTCTTTTAACGCGTGATGATAAAGAGGCACAAATAATATATTTTATTCTTGTTGATAGATTTAACAATGGAAATCCGCAAAACGACAGACCGCTTACTGATCCTGATGTACATGCTAAATTGAATTTTTATGGTGGGGATATTCAAGGAATAACCAAAAAAATTAATGATGGATATATTTCAGAACTTGGTGTTAATACAATCTGGGTGTCTCCTATTGTTCAAAATCCTTTATCATATATTGAAAAAAACGGACAAAAATCGGCGGGATATCATGGATATTGGCCTATTGATTCGCAAAAAATTGATGATAGATTTGGTACCGAACACGACATGCGTACTTTGGTAAGTACTGCTCACGCACATGATATCTCTATTATTTTAGATTACGTTGCAAATCATGTGCATCAAGACAATCCTATTGTACAACAGAATCCTGATTGGAAAACACCACTCAAATTGCCCGATGGTTCTTTAAATATTGGCAGATGGGAAGATCAGCGTTTTACTACATGGTTTGAAGAGTTTTTGCCAACTATTGATTTTGATAAACCAGAAGCTTTAGAGTTAATGACCGATATTGCTGTTACATGGGTTAAAAAATATAACCTCGATGGATTTCGGCATGATGCCACCAAACATATTTCCACACATTTTTGGCGAACACTCACTCGTAAACTCAAAGAACAGGTGATGATTCCAAAAAACAAACGCTTATTTCAAATAGGTGAAACATTTGGCGGAAGGGAAATGTTGCAATCATATATTAATTCTGGTATTCACGACGGGCAATTTTCGTTTAATTTGTATTATGAAATTCGTTCTGCTTTTTTATATGAACAAGTTCATTTTGAGAAACTTATTACGGCATTAAAACAAGATTTAGATAGTTTTGGTTGGCATAATCTTATGGGAAACATTTCGGGAAATCATGATATGCCTCGATTTATATCATATGCTGGTGAGGATTTATGGATGCATCAAAATCCTGTTCATGAAGGTTGGAATAGACATATTGTGGTAAAAAATCCTATAGGATATAAAAAATTAGCATTGCTTATTACATTTATTTCCACAATTCCGGGAGTGCCTGTTATTTATTATGGTGATGAATATGGAATGCCTGGTGCTGCTGACCCCGACAACCGACGTCCTATGAGATTTCAAGATTTAAAAGAGCATGAAAAGGATATGTTGCAACATTCAAAAAAAATATTGCAAACCAGAAAAAAATCTTTGGCTTTAATATATGGCGATTTTCGGGTGTTGCACATCACTAAAATGCAATTAGTGTATTCTCGCTCGTATTTTATGTCTCATGTAATAGTTGTATATAATAAATCCTCTGCTCCTGCAACAATTCAGTTTGTAATTCCCAAAACAATGCGTGATAAACATATGGATTGTATGGAAAACATACCATGTTCTATACAAGGAAAAACTATGAGTATTGAAATGCCTGCGGTTTCATATCAACTTATTCGTATTGAAACTCCTCACGACACTCAATCTGCATTGCATATTTCTGATGATGCGTATTTTAATTTTAAAACATAAGATATGAAATATATTTGCACACTTATATGCATGGGAATACTTACTTTGTCGCATGCACAGACAAAAAAAGAAGGTTTTTCAATAGGATTAAATGTGGGAGCATATTTTGCAAATGCAAATGAAGCAATGTATTATAATGGAGCAGATTCACGACCAGCAAAACTACGCAATGTATTAGGTAATCAATCTACATATGAGGAAGTTGCATTATATCTAAACGATGACTTTGTGTTTAATCCAAATACAACGATTTTTAGATATAAACCCGGCATAGAAATAGGATTTCATCTACAATATTATACAAGTTCACGATTGGCATTTTATTCTAATTTTGATATAGCATTATTAGATAGCTATGGAATATTTTTGCTTGAACTTACTTCGCCTCCACAACCTCCTAAAACAACAAACACACAAGAAGGTGTTATTACAGCATCTGAAAAACGATTTACTATAAGCGGTGGTTTTCATATTCTTTTGTTAGAGCAACAAAAATATACGCCATATATTGATTTGGGAGCAATTGCCTCGTTTTTACAAACTAATTCACATAGCATGACTATAGGTCCTATTACTCGTTCTATGTATTATTCTGCAGATTCGTATGTGAACGAAACAGCCTTATATTCAACATTTGGATATGGACCTCAATTTGGAGCAGGTGTTCAATTCCCATTGTCGGAAAAATATTATGTGTATTTAGGTGCATATGCTGATTTTATACGATATGGATTTATTGAAAATAAATTTGCTTTAAATACAAAAGTAAGAATGCAAATTCAATTTTAAAACAGATGGAAATCAAATTTTTATTGTATTTTTATAGCAATTACAATAATATGAGAGATGAAAAGACTTATTTTAATACGTCACGCTAAATCGGATTGGTCGCAAGAAGGCTTAACAGACCATGAACGAGTGCTTAATGTGCGAGGAAAACGTGATATTCCAATAATGGCGAGTATATTAATTCAAAAATATCCTACTCCTGATATTATTCTTTGTAGCGATGCCGTGCGAACAAAAGAAACAATAGAAGGTATTATTAAATTAGGTTTTAAATATAAGGAATTAGTGTATTCTCATAAGTTGTATTTAACTTCTGTAGAAAAAATTGAAATGGAACTTTCCTCCTTACCTTCTCATGTAGAAACAGTTATGTTGTGCGGACATAATCCCGGATTGTCTGATTTTTTGATAACTATGTGTAATACTGGTGATATTCGAGGTTTTCCAACTCTTGGAATTGCACTTATGGTATTAAACATTGATGAATGGACAGATATTTTTAGTGCAAAAGGAAATAAATTAGTACGATTTGATTATCCAAAGAAAAAATAACACATACATTGTATGTACATAATTATTATTTTACAATTAAAAAAACGAATATGATAGAGAATGACGATTTGCTTAAAGAGGCTTTTAAAGAAAAAGATTGGCAAGAAATTAAATCTAATGACACCTGGTCAACATTTAGAATTATTGCAGAATTAATTCAAGGTTTTGATAAATTATCGCGGATTGGTCCATGTGTTTCAATATTTGGTTCGGCACGTACAAAACCATCAAATGTTTATTATAAAATAGCTGAGGAAATTGCTGCAAAACTAACACAATCAGGCTATGGTGTTATTACTGGAGGTGGTCCTGGTATTATGGAAGCTGGTAATCTTGGTGCCCATAAAGAAGGTGGAAAATCGGTTGGTTTAAACATTGTGCTTCCGTTTGAACAAACATCAAATCCATATATTGACCCTGATAAGCTCATAAATTTTGATCATTTCTTTACACGAAAGGTAATGTTTGTGAAATATTCTCAAGGTTTTGTGGTAATGCCTGGTGGTTTTGGTACACTTGACGAGCTTTTTGAATCATTAACACTTATTCAAACTTTAAAAATTGGGCATTTCCCTATTATTCTTGTTGGAAAAAAATATTGGGCAGGACTTATTGATTGGATAAAAGAACAAGTTTTGGAGGAAGAACATAATATTAATGCTGAGGATATGGATCTTATGCAAATTGTTGATACTGCTGACGAAGCGGTGAAAATAATCAACGATTTTTATTCGAAATACATATTAAAACCAAACTTCTAATAGTATATATAATCTTGAATATATTGTGGATTACAATTCTACAATATATTCGGGATTGTAAGTATTACTCCTTTGCTTGTACCTATATATAGCACATTGTTTTGGCTTGTAATACAATTCAAATCGCCATTAAATTGTAATGTGTGCAATTCCCACGACACTCCCCCATTTTTTGTTTCAAGGAGCATTGCATTTTCTCCACATATAAAACCGTGTTGTGCGTTTACAAAGTGAATAGCATTCCAATATTTTTTAGAAAAAAGTCCGTGTTTATATACTTTCTCCCAATGTGTGCCACCATCAATACTTCTATATACAGAACCACTATATCCGCTTGCAACACACACACTTTCTGAAATATATGTTATATCAGTAAAAATATCATTTTCTATATGTGCAAAAGAATGTGTTATACCATCTGATTCTAATTGCACAATTCCCCCATGTCCGCTTACTGCAATATGCTGTGAGTCAAATATATCTATTGCAGAAAAACCAAAGTGTACAAATCGTTCATTTTGCCATGTTTTTGCACCGTCTTTTGTTCTATACACATATCCAACGCCATGTTCTTTTTCGCCCACAATAAAACCATGCAAAGAATCAATAAATGCTATGTTCTGCAAATCACAT
>JAAYPM010000119.1 GCA_012519815.1 Bacteroidales bacterium | reverse complement strand
TATGGCAGAAAAAAGAGATTATTATGAAGTTTTAGGTGTGTCTAAGAATGCTACAAAAGATGAGCTGAAAAAGGCATATAGAAAACTTGCAATACAATACCATCCTGATAAAAACCCGGGAGATGATGCTGCTGAAGAGAAATTTAAAGAGGCAGCAGAGGCTTATGAGGTTTTAAGTAATGATGATAAAAGAAGAAAATATGATCAGTTTGGACATGCAGGCTTAGGTGGCGCTAGCGGTGGCTATTCTGGTTTTAGTGATATTAATGATATTTTTTCTCACTTTGGCGATATCTTTGGAGGTTTCGGTGGATTTGGAGGATTTGGCGATAGTGGAAGAAGAGGAGGACAGCGGGCTGTTCGTAAAGGTTCAAATATCAGAATTAAAGTGACTCTTTCATTACAAGATGTTGTAAATGGTGTAGAAAAAAAATTAAAAATAAAGAAAAAAGTTTCATGTTCTACATGTGGTGGTAGCGGTGCAGAGTCTGCAAGTGATGTTGCTACATGTTCAACTTGTAAGGGGAGCGGGTATGTAACGCGTATTGCAAACACTATTCTTGGTCAAATGCAACAACAATCTCCTTGTCCAACTTGTGGCGGCGAAGGTAAAGTTATTACAAAAAAATGTACTGCTTGTTATGGCGAAGGAGTAGTTGATGGTGAAGACACGGTGAGTGTTAAAATTCCCGCAGGTGTAGCCGAAGGCATGCAGTTAAATGTTAGTGGTAAAGGTAATGCCGCACGAAGAGGAGGGATACCAGGAGATTTAATAGTGGTAATTGCAGAAGAAAATCATCCAGAGCTTGAACGTGATGGAAATGATATTTTGTATGAACTTGCAATTAGTTTCCCTGATGCTGTTCTTGGAGCTACTGTTGAAGTTCCTACAGTTGAAAATAATGTGAAAATTAAAATCGACTCGGGTACGCAACCCGGTAAAATATTACGACTTCGAGGAAAAGGAATTCCTGATATTAATGGATATGGACGTGGAGATTTTCTTGTGCATGTTCAAGTTTTTGTACCAAAATCACTTTCTAAAGAAGACAAAAAAATACTTGAGAAATTAAAAGAATCAGATGCTTTTATTCCAAAACAAGGAGCAGATGGCTTTTTTAATAGAATGAAAAATTATTTTTAATGTTTTCTTTCTTACCTTTTTAAAAAGCAAGTAAACTAATTACTTATAAAAACAAAAAGACCGTATCTGTTATCAAATACGGTCTTTTTGTTTTGTTATGATTGTTGAATAATCAAATTATTATTGTATTACTATTTGTTTAGTAAATGTTTTTTGATTTGAACGAACAACAAGATTATATACTCCTTTTGCTAAATGACGCACGTCAAATGTATGTGAAAATTGAGCGTCAATTTTTTGAGTGCTTGTAAATACGCATGTTCCATGAGGTGAAAACAGTTCAATAGTATATTCTGCTTGTTCTATGTTAGAGAGCGAAACGGTAAATATACCAGTTGAAGGATTTGGATACACGGTACATTCTCCTGCTGAAATGCTTGAAATAGAAATCTTGTCGGTAATAACATATTCTACAGGATATGAGGTTGATAAACCATACTCATCAATAGCTGTAATGGTTATAATTTCTGTTCCTTTCCATGAATTATCTGTAATAAAAGCTGTTGCTATTCCACTACTGCTAATTTGTAGAGAAATTGTACCTGAAGCGTCTGCAGACCACCGTAAATTTTCGGGACGTGTATTGTCGTCAGAAAAATAATCATGGAGATTGAGTGGTGGGAATGTATTTCCAAACAAAATCACTTGAGATGGTATATCTGTTACCACTGGTGCTGCATTTGATAAACGAACATCAATGGTAATTTCTGCATATACTGATGAATTTGCGAGCGAAGATACGCGTATTGTTGCTTTTCCTTCTTGTCGAGCGGTAAGCAATCCACTACTGTTTACTTCTACAATTGATGGGTCTGAACTTGTCCATTGTACCGTTGTTTGTGTGGTTTCTATTGGTGCAAATGAAATAGATAATTGTGCAGCATCGCCAATTACCATCATCGAAAAATTTGCATCAATCTGCATACTTATAGGAATAATTTCATTTACGTTTATTTCACATGATGTTGAAATACCATTTGAAGTGGTTGCCCAAATATATGTTGCTCCCGGTGCAACTGCTGTTACCAATCCAAATTCATTTACAGTTGCTACTAAGGTGTCATCACTATGCCAAACAACAGCTTTGTTGGTGGTTTTAATAGGTAAAATACTTGCTTCAAGATGCACGGTTTGAGCTGGGTCAAGATACAATGATGATGCTTGTAACTGTATAGAACTTGCGGGTAATTCTCGAACAGTAATTTCAAATGTAGTGCTCACATTATTTGATGCAACTGCTTCAATTATTGCCGTTCCAGCGCTTATACCTTTTATTTGGCCACTTTGTGTAACTGTCGCAATTGTTGTGTTTTGAGACGACCAAAGTATTGTTTTATTGGTAGTATTTACAGGATAAAATTCAGTATGTACTTGAATAATTTCATCAATATTAATACTGTCTTTACTTGCAATAATTTTAACACTATCAGCAAGAACAGATATTTCTGTAACAGTAATTGTGCAAGTGTCATATAAACCATTATGAGCGTATGCAAATAATTTTGTAATGCCCACTGTATGTGCAGTTACAACTCCTGTTTGATCTACGCTTGCAATAGCACTATTGTTTACCGCCCAATTAATTGTTTTAGTTGTAGCATTTGCGGGTGTTATTTCTGCTATTAATTGCTGACTTTCATTAAGTGAAAGTGATAAATCATGAATATTAAGAGTAACTTTTTCTGCATTCACAGGTAAAACTCGTACTTGACAGGTATCTGCAATTCCGTTTGAAGCGGTTGCTATAATAAGGGTTGTTCCCACATTATGTGCAGTAATTATACCTTCTTGATTTACTGTAGCAACAGATGTTTTACTGCTGCTCAAAATAATTGTTTTATTTGTTGCATTTTCAGGATATACGTCTGTTTGTATATGATGTGTTGCACCTATAAGCATATCAATAGATTGATTTGATAGTACTACACTTTGTACACCAACAGTGTATAGACGCACGTTTACCGAACATGTATCGGTTAAACCATTTGCTGTTGTAGCGGTAATACGCACATCTCCAATTGCTTTTGCAAATATTTTTCCTGTATTATCAACTTCTGCAATTGCAGGATTACTCGAAGTCCATGTAATTGTTTTGTTTGATGCATTGTTTGGTAAAATTTCTGCAATTAATTGCTGACTTTCAGATTCTTGCAAATTAACGCTATGTGTGTTGAGCGATATAGATGTTGCAGGTATTGGTTTTACTACAATTGTTATTGTTTTAATTTTATGATTGCTTGTGGTAGCGGTAATTGTTACAGTTCCCGGTGCAATAGCAGTAATTTGTCCTAAACTATTTACGGTTGCAACGTCTGTTCTGTTTGAACTCCATGTAAGTTGTTTGTTTGTTGTATTTGCTGGTATAAATGCAACTGCAATTGTTTGCGTGGTATTTACATTCATTGAATCAAGACTTACACTTAGTTGTATTTCCGTAGCTTCTAAATGGTGTACGGTAACTACACATTCATCAATTTTTCCGTTGTGGGTGGTTGCACGAATGGTTGTTGTACCATATGATAATGCAGTAATAACACCATTTTCTACGCTTGCAACAGTAGGAGAGGAGCTTGTCCATTCTATGTTTGTATTGGTAGTGTTAGATGGTGATATTGATGCAGAAATAGTAGCAACATCGTACACAATCATGCTAAGTGATTTTTGTGATAATGCTATTGCTGTTGCATCTATAGGAAGTACGGTAACTTCGCACGTACTACTATGTCCGTTGATAGTTTGTGCGGTTATTGTAGCTGTTCCTAATGCAATTCCCTGAATTTCTCCTGTTTCTGATACAGTTACAATTGCTGGGTTTGAACTTTGCCAATATATGGTTTTATTATCAGCATGTGTAGGCTCAATGCTTGCCATAAGTGTTGTTTTTCCTTCTAATACAACAGTTGCTTCAGAAGGTAATGCAATTGATGCAGGCAATAATTCTTCTACAATAATTCTTACCGTATCGCGTGCTTCGGGTGTTTGTACACTTGTTGCTACAACAAATGTCTCACCAATAGCAAATGCACGTATAATTCCATTTTGCACACTTGCTATATTTTCATTGTCTGAGTGCCATGTAATAGATTTTATACACGCATCATTTGGCAATATAGATGCGGTAACGGTAGATGTTGCGTTTTTGTATAACTTTATGGTATCAACTGTTGCAACAATTTCTACATTACCATCAAAACAGTCAGAAAGTACTAAAATCTCACAGTTTGCTGTTGTGGTTCCGTTACCATCGGTTGAAGCTGTTATAGTTGCAGTACCTATTGCATGTGCTGTTACAACACCATTATTTACAGTAGCAACGTCAGTGTTTGAACTTGACCATGCTATTGTTTTGTTTTGTGTACATTCGTCATGAGGAGTAAACATGGTGGCAAGTGTTGTCGTTGACCCTTTTACCATAGTAAGATTTGGTTCGATAAAGCTTAAAATAATATCGCCCGAACAATCTTTTGTAACAGTTACTACACATGTAGTATTAGTTTCTGTAAATCCATCAAATGCGGTTATAGTAATAACACTTGTTCCTGGTTGTATAGCTGTTATTAATCCTGTTTCAGAAACAGTAGCATTTTCAGTATGAGAACTTGTGTATGTTATTGATTCTATACACGCAGTACTTGGATTATATATTGGTGAAAGCTGTTGTGTTTCTCCTTCAGTTATACTTATTGATGAATGATTTGTATTAAGTGTAATAAGTGGTATGTTACAACCTGTAAGAACTACTTGCAAGGTTTCACTAAATTCATCACCATAGCTGTCGGTAGCTGTTACAGTTACTGTTATAGTTTCGGTTCCGAAATCTAATGTATTTGTAATAATACCTTCGTTTGTAATATGCACTGAATTACTTGATGATGACCACACAATAGATGCTGGTGCTTCTATTGGCTCAAGTGTTATTATGCTTGACAGATTAAAACTTTCATCTTGACTGAGCGCAAGGCTTGTTTGTGTAAGCGAAATACTTGCAAGTGGCGCTTCTAAAACAGAAACAACGCATGTGTCTGTTTTTTCGTTTGACGCTCTTGCTACAACATATGTTGTTCCAATCTGTACTGGTGTAATTGTACCGTTTGGAGCAATTGTTACAATATCTGTATTTCCACTCAACCATGTAATAGTTTTGTTTGAAGCATTTGTTGGTAATACTGTAGCAGTAAGTGATTTTGTTTCATTTGAATACATTGAAATGGTTTTGTCGCTTACTGTAACACTTTCTACTAAAATAATATTGAGTTCTACATGTACAATACATTCTACATATTTGCCATTTGATGTTGTTGCACGAATAATTGTTTCACCTTCGGCATGTGCGGTAATAGTTCCAGAATTATCTACCGATGCTATGAGTGAATTTTCAGAACTCCACGTAATTGCTTTATCTGTAGTATTTGCTGGATATACGCTTGCAATAAGATTTTGTTGATTATCAATGGTAATAGTTATTTCATTTGAATTTAATGTAACGCTATCTGCTAAAATAGGGCTAACAGTAACCAAACACGTTTGTGTTTTTCCATTTGTGGTTGAAGCGGTAATTATAGCAGAGCCTACTGAAATAGCTTGAATTTTACCTTGTTCGTCTACAGTTGCTACTGCATCATCGCTTGAACTCCATGTTAATTTGGTATTTGTAGCATTTGTTGGTATAAAGCTTACCGTTACTGTATGTTGAGCATTAATTTGTAAATCAATTACTGTTTCCGAAAGTATTATTTCTGTTGGGTCTATATCGTGTACTGTAATGGTAGCTTCTGCATATATGCCGTTGTGTGCCGTTGCACGAACAGTGGTTTGTCCTGCCAAAATAGCGGTAATGTTTCCGCTTTGGTCAACAGTTGCAACAGTTGGATTACTACTTGTCCATACTATACTCTTGTCTGTTGTATGGTCGGGCGATATTGATGCGGTAAGTTGTATTACATCATACACCTCAATATCTTCTGAATATGAACTGAGTTCTACTAATTCAGCAATAGCTGGCGTTACGGTAACTACACATTCTGCATATACCGTTGCATCTCTATTTGATGTAACACGAATTGTTGTTGTACCAACAGTATGTGCGGTAATTACACCTGCTTGTGTTACGCTCACTATTGCATTGTCTAAACTTTCCCAACTTACTGATGTATCATCTGCATTTTGAGGATATACTGACATGCTGAGTGTTTGGGTATCACTATGCTCTATGCTTGTTGTTGCAGCAAGTGAAATAGAGAGTGGCATGCGTTCTATAACGGTAACAATACAAGTGTCTGATTGTGTAGGACTTTGTAAACTTGTACAAACAATAGCTGTTTCGCCAAAGTCAAGAGCTGTTACTGTTCCGTTTACTACGCTTGCAACCGATTCTTGTATTGATGTCCATGATACAGTAGTATTACATGCATCAATAGGACTTACTGCATGAACAATATCAGCAGTTTCTGTTTTGTATAATGTTATTGTTTTTGGAAGCACAGTTACGTTTACAATTCCTGTATAACAATCTGGTAATACTGTTACATAACATGTATCTGAAATAATTCCACTGCCTGTTGTTGTTGCAACAATTGCTGTTTCTCCTACTGCTAATGTTGTTATTTTTCCATTATATACACTTGCAACGGTAGGATTAAGACTTGTCCATGTAATAGTGTTTGATTGTGTACATTCATCATCTGGTGTAATAGATGCCACAAGGGTTTTTGATTTACCAAGAATAATGTCTGTTGATTTTTCATCTAAAGAAAGTACAATATCTCCCGAACAATCTTTTGCTACTGTTACGGTAATGTTTGCAGTTTTTGTAGTAAAACCATCATTAACAGATATAGTGATAACTGATGTTCCTGGTGTTAAGCCTGAAACAAGTCCACTTTCTGAAACAGTAGCTACAGATGTATTTGCACTTGTGTACGAAACAGTTTTTATACATGCTGCTGTTGGTGAATATTCTGGCACAAGCTGCAATGTTTCTCCTTCGGTTACAGTTGCAGGTGTGGGCGTTAGATTTATTGCTGTTAGTTTTGTTGGACAACCAGTAATAACAATGTTAATTGTACGAACATATTCGTTTCCTGATTTATCGGTTACTGTTACAGTTCCTGTTACAGTTTGTGAACCGTATTCAAGTGAATGTGATGCTATTCCTGCTTCGGAAATAGTTACATTTTCATTGTTACTGCTCCAAATAATTGATTCAATAGTTGCCGATGATGGCATAATAGTAAGATAACTACTTAAATCAATAGTTTGCGATTGTGCTAAGGAAACTGATGTTTGTGTAAATGATACACTTTCAATAGCAATTTGAAGTTCTGTTACGGTAAATGTTACCTCTTTTGAACTTGTTGCTCCATCAGTATCTTTTACTGTAAATGTAATTGTTTCGCTTCCAATAAAATTTGGATTAAGTACGGTAATAGTTGCAACATTACTTGACGATATTGAAACCGAAATGTTTGTTCCTCCTGTTGCTGTCCATTTTAATGAGCCTGCAGGGGTGTTGTCGTCGCTTACAAAATTGTTAAGTAAAATTGTATTAAACGCCTGTGTTTGCATGCGTGTTTGATTTGGAATAGAGCTTATAACGGGAGGTTGATTTGCAAGATAATCAACTTCGTTTCCAAATATAATATTATCAATAATTACAGTTCCAGATGTTTGTGTCGTAGAACCTCTATCAAAATACACGGTAATTCCTCGAATATCTTCTGCATTAACCGTAGCATTTGGACTTGTTTGATTGAATTTATTGGTAAAATCAAAAATATAGGTTGTATATGTTGAACCGTTAATTGGAACTGTTATTGGATTTGCGTTTGTTACGCGATTATTTCCATCAAATAAATCAATTCTCAAATTGCTGGCAACTGTTGTACGTAAACGTACCGAAACATATGGATGTGTTGAAAGATTTAAGATTTTCGCATCTGCTTCGCTAATGTTATAGGTAAAGCTGTCTGAACCACTCGAAGCTGTGCGATAATAATCTACCTCTAATGTACCGCCTCCATAGGTGAATGAATACGTTGAGGTATTTTCTGAAAATCCAGCTAAATTTGGTTTAATAATTTCTTCGGTGTATCCATACACAGTTTCAAGACTACGTTGAAAATTAATAGTGTAGGTTTTTACTGTAGATTTATCTTCGGCTGTTACTCGCACTATTGCCTGACCATCAATTGATGATGCTTGACTGATTTCTAAAATTGCTTTTGTATCAACTTTTGTTGCAGAAATAGTGGGTATAGTGCTTGTATTATGCGGAATAGTAAGGGTATATTCTAATGTGTTTGCATTAAATGCTGGAGAAAGTGTACCTTTATTTGCGGTAAGTGATGCTAAGTTTGCATTTGAAGCAAGTTCTTGTCCAAGAATTAAATTATCAAATATAAATTGTTTTGATTCATTTACCTGATCGTCAGCATCGGTATAAAATATTAAACCAATAACTTTTGATTTGTCAATGTTTGTACATTTTGTAGTAAAATCATATATCAATGTTTGAGTAGCTCCTGCTGTAATATCTCTACTAATAGTGTTAGTATTACCTACTTCATTTCCCGAAGCAATTAAATCTACTCGTAAACTTGCATTTTTATTTGCAGTAACATCAAGTTTTAAAATAGGATTTGGGTTGTTGAGCATATCAATCATGGTGCCTGTAGGTAAAAAATATCGGAAAGAACGATATGTTGGTTTTCCCGCAGATTGATTTAGTTTAATTGCACCATCTTCTGCTGTTAATGTATAATATGAAGCGCTTGTACCACTAATGTTAAATCTACTTATAGAACCATCGTTAAAATTATCTATCCATGTGTATAACACATTTGATTGACTGGTATGTGCAATAATATACGTATTAATTGCTCCTGATTCTGCTGTTACCGTTATTATGGTATTTTCATCAACAGATTGTGCGTATGCTATTTCAACATGTGCATTTGGATTTGTAGGTTGTGCCGTTACAAGAGGCACAATAGGTGCAGCAACAGTTACCGTATATGTGCTTCTTGATGGAGAAAATGAGGGACTCAATGTTCCGTATTGTACCGATAAAGCAGCTAAAGTTGCAACGCTTGATGGTGCAACCTCAAATGATACGGTGTAGGTTGCGGTTTTATTTCCGTTTGCTGATATAATATTTACTTTTGCTTGTCCATTTAAACTGCTTGCTTGCGTTATGGTAACTGTAGCATTACTATTAAATGGTGTTGCTGAAATCGTAGGTGCTGTTGTTGTGCCTTCGGGAACTAAACATATATAATTAAGCACATTTGATGCAAATTGTGGCGAAATTGTGCCTGTATTTGTTGTTAAACTTGCTAAATCTACACTTTCTGATGTAGATTGATTTTTTGCATTATATGTTGGTGTCATTTGTTCCCAATACGAATGTGTTTCGGGGTAACGACCATAGCTAATATTAGGTGTTTGTTGTCCAAATGAAATATAATCAAGCTGACGAATGCCATTTTCTGTAACTTGTGATAATACCACTTCTTCGCCAAGTTGGCTTAAAGAAAAATCAAGATGTAATGGACCTCGTTCTGGGTGTCCACTTGCCCAAAAGGTAATCCATTCGCCTGGCTGCACCGTTGTTGCTGCCGAGTTGTTGCGTGGAATACGATATTTAAGACTATATGATAATGAATCGCTTATAAATAATCCTCCTAAATCTACAGCACTTGATGATGAGTTGTAAAATTCTATATAATCAGAGTATTTTGACTGTTCATCTTGTACAACGGTGGTGTTTGCTGCTAAAAGTTCATTAATAGTAATGCCATTTTTCTCGGGTATAGTGCTGTTATTTGAATTTGCTGCACCCGGTGTTGGTGTTGGTAAATATCGAAATGGTGAATTTGTGTTTGGATATCGTCCAAATGAAATATCTTCACCTTGATTTGTGTACGAAACTTGGTCTATAATATAGTTGGTAGAACCCCGCAATTGTACAATTGCAATATCACCATATTCTGCTTTTAAATTAAAACTAAGGTGATTTGGATTAATCGCAGTTTGTTTATCTGCCCAAAGAATATAGTATGATTTTGGAGCTATGGTTGTTTTCGATGGCTCCCCTTTTGGTATCATGTATTTGTTAGGATCCTGTAAATCATTTGTTATAAATAATCCACCTAAATCAATAGGATTTGAGGTGCTGTTATAAATTTCAATCCAGTCGGCATAACCACCTGTTTCTTCTTTAATTGTTGAGGTGTTTTTTGCCATAAATTCGGTTATGATTAAACCGTCCACATTTGCCGTGCTTTGAATAATATTAGATGCTCCCGGCGTAGGCACATTAAAAATGATGAGGTTTGAAGAACCATCGTTATATCTACCAAACGAAATATCGGTGTTTTGTGTACCGTATATTATTTGGTCAATGGTTGTAAATGAACCGCTTGCAGATTTTTGCGATAAAATAATGGTATCGCCATCACTACTGAGTTTAAATCCTAAGTGATTAGCTCCTTTATATGTATCATTATCTGCCCAAAACACAAGAAATCCTTTTGCAGGCACGGTTGTAAGTTCGGGATAGCCGTATGGAATTTGATGTTTTGCTTTGTTTTTAGAATTGTCGGTAATGTATAAACCAGCTAAATCAACATCGGTATTGCCCGAATTGTAAAATTCAATCCAATCAGGATATTCTCCAGTTTCATCTGTTACGGTAGTGGCATTTGATGCCATTAATTCATTTATGGTAATATTCTTAACAGTTGGTCTGCTTTCAAATTCTGCAGTAATGGTGTAAGCTCCCGTTATGGTAAGGAAATACTCAGGATCGGTAGAAAGTGTTGTGCTGCCTGATCTCCAACGCACAAATCGATATCCATCTTTTGGTTCTGCGGTTAAGCGGATAGGGGTGTTAGCATATTGAGAACCCGAATATCCAGCAGTAACAGGAAGTGAACATAAATATACGTTTCCATTACTTTCTGTAAAATTAACGGTAAGCGTTTGGAATCCTTTATTTCCAAATTCTGAATTTAGATTATTACGAGCAACACTAATTCTACTTGAACCCCAACTTTTCATAGCCGATGTGTTGTAACCATAATCTGTTGTACGTGTCCATTCTGAATTAGTATATGTGTCGCGCTCAGTTGCAATAAGACCTTCAATATTATTGGCAATGCTGTTTAAACGTGAGGTTGCATACACGGTATTAATCATATATGCGTATCGTTGAATAAATTCATTTTTAAATGATTCATTTTTCATTAATGCACGGAATATAACTGTACTCCAAGAATGACTTGAACTAGAAGAGAGCAGTCTTCCTAAATTATGAGGATCATTATCACCCCACAATCCGTAGCCAAAATCTGTATCATATAGGGGAAATCGAAATTTTCCGTTTTCAACGCGTGGTCGCCACATACGTGCGTTGTTAGCAGGCCAGTCGGTATTTTGACAATATATTTGGGCAATATGGTAACTAATGCAGTTATCAATATCCACATAATTGTTTTTTACATACTCATATGCTGTTTCATTTGTCATGCTATACGCATTAAGAAACGCAAGAAGTTCTTTATATCGCAGGGTATCACCTTCGGTGGCACGGTATGTTTTTTTGTCTCCATCAATTTTTAGTATATCCACATTATTTGCATCAGCGTAGTCGTGATATCCTGCAAAATAATCCTCATCATAGCGTTCACGCATATTTATTAACCCGAAATACTCTCCGTTTAAATACATTACCACCGGATTGTACGCTTGGGTTTCAATGCCAACTTGCCCTCTTACTATTTGTTGAATAATAGCATCACGTGCCATATTTCCTAGTTCCCAGTCGTTTCCTGAATTTCGCAGCAAAAATGATGAATATGATTGCAAACCATCATCTCCAAATAATGGATAATTAACAACAGGATCTCCGTATTCGTTACGTAACACAATTTTTAATGATTTCATGTCGGGATTTCGGGAAACCGCACCCATAATTTGCGCTCCTGCATTTACCCCAAACTGTCGTTGTCCGTTTTCATCAAAGTACTCTATGTGAATTTTACGCTCCCAATCATCGTGAAGCCAATTTGCGGTTAGGTTTTGGCCGTCAAATTTTTTTGTGACACCATTAGTACCTTGAATATAAATACCTTCGTTTGCATCAAAAAAACCCGCTTTGTCGGTACTGATTGAAACAACAGGTAAGGTAGGTTTTCTCATATTTATAAAATATGTTGAAGCTACCGTTTTAC
>JAAYPM010000118.1 GCA_012519815.1 Bacteroidales bacterium | reverse complement strand
TATTTCCCTTTATTTATACCAAAATCATTTTTCACAAAAGAAGCAAGTCATGTTGAAGGATTTGCAAAAGAATGTGCCGTTGTAACGCATTATCGGCTAAAAAACTCTCCAGATGGAAAAGAAATAATTGTAGATGAGTCTGCAAAATTAGAAGAAGAGCTTATTGTTCGTCCTACTTCTGAAACAATTATTTGGAACACTTATAAAAATTGGATACAATCGTATAGAGACTTGCCTATTCTTTGTAATCAATGGGCAAATGTAGTACGTTGGGAAATGAGAACTCGTCTTTTTTTACGAACTGCGGAATTTTTATGGCAAGAAGGACATACCGCACATGCAACAAAAGAAGAGGCTATAGAAGAAACGCAAAAAATGATACATGTGTATGCTAAATTTGCCGAAGAATATTTAGCACTTCCTGTAATAATTGGTACAAAAAGTCCGAACGAACGTTTTGCAGGTGCTATTGATACATATACAATAGAAACTCTTATGCAAGATGGAAAGGCTCTTCAAACAGGTACGTCTCATTTTTTAGGGCAAAATTTCGCAAAAGCATTTGATGTGAAATTTACAAATAAAGAAGGACAGCTTGAGTATGTGTGGGCAACTTCATGGGGAGTTTCAACACGGCTTATGGGAGCTTTAATTATGGCACATTCTGATGATAATGGACTTGTTCTACCACCAAAACTTGCTCCAATTCAGGTGGTTATTGTGCCTATTTATAAAGGAGAGGCTCAATTGCAAGAAATTTCAAAAGTGGCTCATGGTATTCAAGAAAAACTTGAAAAAAATGGCGTTTCAGTAAAATATGATGACAGAGACACGCAAAAACCGGGTTGGAAATTTGCTCAATATGAACTACAAGGTGTTCCAATACGAATAGCAATCGGACCACGAGATATAGAGCAAGGAACTGTTGAAATTGCACGGAGAGACACACTTACCAAAGAAACAATGCCACTTGAATCTCTTGAAACTACTATTCAAGATTTATTACAAACAATTCAAAAATCTATTTACAAAAAGGCTTTTGATTATCGCGCAGCTAACACAATTACGGTTGACACATACGATGAATTTAAAGAACATATAGAAAAAAAATCAGGTTTTATATTTGCTCATTGGGACGGAACTACTGAAACAGAAGAAAAAATCAAACAAGAAACGAAAGCAACTATTCGTTGTATTCCAATGCATGGAAAACAAGAATCTGGTGTGTGTATATATTCGGGTAAACCCTCAAAACAACGAGTTTTGTTTGCTATAGCATATTAAAACGAAAAACTTTGTAAATCTTCGGCAGCATATGTTTCTGGGAAAATTTCTCGAGCCTCATTAAGTAATTTGTCAATTTGTTTGTATCGCGCAGAAAAATGACCAATTATTAATTTTTTTGCATTAACGGCTTTTGCGAAACATGCAGCTTGCTCTGAAGTGGAGTGATATGTTTCATGTGCTCGTTGTTTACATTTAGCTTCAAAAGTAGCTTCGTGATACAATAATGTTGGAGCTTTAATATGATTTGTTAAGGAAGGAAGAAAACGAGTGTCGGTAATATATACATATGAGGATTTTGGCGCAAGGTAGGTGCATTCTGTATGGCTTAAAACCTCGGAGTTTTCTAATAACACGTCTTTACCAGATTTTAAAGTGGCTATTTGAGATATTGATAAATTATACTGAGAAATATATTCTTTTTTTAAATTACGTGTAGTAACATTTTGCGTAAATTCAAAAGCCCAACAAGGAACTCTATGTGAAACTTTATGCGCAATAACAGAAATTTTTTTGTCGGAAAAAATTTGAACATGATCATCTTTTGGAAGTGTAATAAATTGCAATTTATAATTAAGTGAATAATCTCCAAATTGCATATGGCACATTATTATTTCTTGTAATCCTGGAGGACAATATAAGGTAAGAGGTGAGGTTCGTCCAAGTAAATTAAAACTTGATAACACTCCAAAAACACCTAAAAAATGGTCTCCATGAAGATGACTAATAAAGATTGCTTGAATTTTTGCAAAAGAAACTTTGATTTTTCGTAATTGCATTTGAGTCCCTTCACCGCAATCTATCAAAAAAAAACGACCAAAAAATTGAACTATTTGAGCAGAAGGAAAACGATGCGAAGTAGGTAAAGCAGAACTACTACCAAGAATAGTTAAAGCGTGTGTGGACATGCACGCTTATTAGTTTTTTGATATGATTTCTTCTGCATTTTCAACAGTTGTTGTAATATTTAAAACAGAATCTAATTGAGAAATAGTTATTAAACGTTCAACAGCTGTTTGCAAACCGCATAGTACAAATATACCATTTGCATTTTTGCAAAGTCTGTTTGCAACTAAAATAGCACTTAATCCTGAAGAGTCACAATAACGACAATTTGATAAATCTAAAATAATATTTTTTTCTTTATTCCCAGAAATAAGCACTAATTCTGATTTAAGAGAAGGTGCTATTTGAGAATCTAATTTATCAGAGAGAATTTCAATTAAAGTATAAGAATCTTTTTTCGTTATTTTGCAGTCCATGACAATGTATTTTAAAATTTAACAGTAAAGATACATGGAAGCTTTGAAAAAAGCAAAGCTTCCATGTAATTTTTTACTTAGCGTTTTTCTTATCCTCAGCTTTTTTCAATTCTGATTTAAGACTTGCTAATTCAGAAACATCACCTAATGTTGTTTTTTCAATATTATCGTGAACTTTCTTCATTGTTTTTTTAGTAGCCGCAGCTTTTGATTTTGAATCTGCTTCAATTTTCGCTTTTTTCTCATCTTCAAATGTACGAGTATGAGACACAAAAATTTTCTTTGCATCTTTTGAAAATTCAGTGATTTTCACATCTATTTTTTCTTCTACTTTAGCTTTTGTACCATCTTCTTTAGTAATATGACTTAAAGTAGAAATAGCTTCAACACCGTATGGAAGAGCCACAACAACATTTTTGTCTGAAATTTCAATTATTGTGCCTTCATGAATAGAATCAACATTAAAAATAGTTTCGAAAACATCCCATGAATTTTCTTCTAATTGTTTGTGCCCTAAACTTAATCGACGATTTTCTTTGTCAACTTCCAAAACAATTACTTGAATTTCAGCTCCTATAGCAGTAAACTCACCAGGATGTTTGATTTTTTTAGTCCAAGAAAGGTCTGAAATGTGAATTAAACCATCAACCCCTTCTTCAATTTCAACAAAAACACCAAAGTTTGTAAAGTTACGTACTGTTGCTAAATGTTTAGAAGAAATAGCATATTTTGTATCTATTTCAGCCCATGGGTCAGCTTTAAGTTGTTTCATTCCAAGAGACATTTTTCGTTCTTCTCTATCAAGTGTTAAAACAACAGCTTCAATTTCGTCTCCCACATTTAAGAATTCATTTGCGCTTCGTAAATGTTGCGACCACGACATTTCTGAAACGTGAATAAGACCTTCTATACCTGGAGCAATTTCAACAAACGCACCATAATCAGCCATAACAACAACTTTTCCTTTTACTTTATCACCAACTTGAAGTTCTTTATCAAGAGTATCCCATGGGTGAGGAGTTAATTGTTTTAATCCTAATGCAATTCGTTTTTTATCATCATCAAAATCAAGAATTACTACATTTATTTTTTCATCAAGTGTAACTATTTCTTCAGGATGAGTAATTCTGCCCCATGAAAGGTCTGTAATATGAATTAGTCCGTCAACACCACCAAGGTCAATAAACACGCCATATGTGGTAATGTTTTTAACAATTCCTTCAAGCACTTGACCTTTTTCTAATTTTGATATAATTTCTTTTTTCTGAATTTCTAATTCTGCTTCTATAAGTGCTTTGTGTGAAACTACAACGTTTTTAAACTCATGATTAATTTTCACAACTTTAAATTCCATTGTTTTTCCAACATATATATCATAATCGCGAATAGGTTTTACATCAATTTGAGAACCAGGAAGGAATGCTTCTATACCAAAAACATCTACAATCATACCACCTTTGGTTCGACATTTTACATATCCTTTTACAATTTCGTTTTCTTCAAGTGCCTGATTAACTCTTTCCCAAGATTTTAAAGCACGAGCTTTTTTATGCGATAAAACAAGCTGTCCGCTTTTATCTTCTTGACTTTCAACAAAAACCTCTACAGTTTCACCTACTTTTAAATCGGGATTATAACGAAATTCATTTACATTTACAACACCGTCAGATTTGTAACCGATGTTAACTACAACTTCACGTTTTGTAACACTAACTACAACCCCATTAACTACCTCGTTTTCTGTAATTGTAGAAAGAGTTTTATCATATATATCTATTAAAGAATCGCGTTCTTTACTTGAATATACTTCGCTTTGGGTTTCAAATTTTTCCCAATCAAATTCAGATTGTGCAGATTTAGCTTCTGCAACAATTGAATCAATTTCGTCATCAGAAGCACCTTCTTCTTCTTCCGTATCTTCTTCTACTTCTGCATCTTCAGAAACATCATCTTCCGTGTCTTCTGTTTCAGCATCTTCTACTTCTTCAACTTCTTCTTGTACATTTTCTTCAATTTGTTGATTTTCATCATCAATTGTTTGTTTTGTGTCAAGAACTTCTTCGTGTTCCTGATTTTCTTGTTTTTCTTTTTTTGTCATTTTACAATGAATTAAATTAATGGATTAGACATTATGTTATTTAAAATTGAGTGCAAAAATAAAACTTAATATTCATGTAACACACATTTATTTAAAAAAAAATACCAAAAAAGCACTTATTATATCAAAAAAAGCACGAAATTTGCAAACTATTTTGTAAAGCTATCGTAATAAAAGTATTTGTACGAAGATTTTTGAGTAAGATGTAATAGAGTAAAAGAATATGAGGCAACTAAAAATAACAAAACAAGTAACTAACAGAGACACCCCTTCACTTGATAAATATTTACATGAAATTGGAAAAGTTGATTTAATTTCGGCAGAAGAAGAAGTTGAATTAGCAAAACGTATTCGTGAAGGAGATCAGCGTGCGCTTGATAAGCTGATTAAAGCAAATTTACGATTTGTTGTGTCTGTATCAAAACAATATCAAAATCAAGGATTAAGTCTTCCTGACCTTATAAATGAAGGAAACTTAGGACTAATAAAAGCGGCACAGCGTTTTGATGAAACTCGAGGATTTAAATTTATTTCATATGCTGTATGGTGGATTCGTCAATCTATATTGCAAGCCTTAGCAGAGCAAGCGAGAATTGTGCGTTTACCTCTTAATAAAATAGGGTCTATAAATAAAATTAATAAAACCTTATCTAATCTTGAACAAGAGTTTGAAAGAGAGCCTACTGCTGAAGAAATTGCAGCCGAATTAGAATGTAGTGCTCGAGATGTGAAAGAATCAATGAAAAATTCTGGAAGACACATTTCAATGGATGCTCCTCTTTCGCAAAGTGAAGAAGGTACGTTATATGATGTTCTTGATAGTAAAGATACCCCATCACCTGACACAACATTGATTCAGGAGTCGCTCAGAAAAGAAATTGAACGTGCTATTTCAACTCTTACAGAACGAGAAGCAAGTATTATTCGATTATATTTTGGTTTGGGACAGAAAAATCCATATACCTTAGAAGAAA
This sequence comes from Bacteroidales bacterium, assembly GCA_012519815.1. Lineage (GTDB taxonomy): Bacteria > Bacteroidota > Bacteroidia > Bacteroidales > UBA1715 > JAQICB01. Next base: position 3,556 of record JAAYPM010000118.1, on the reverse strand, counting down.
TCGGAAGTGAGTTCGGTTTAACTCGAGAACGTGTTCGTCAAATCAAAGAAAAGGCTGTTCGTAGATTAAAACATACTTCACGAAGTAAAATATTAAAAACATACTTAGGGTAATTAGAGTAACTTACATCATAAGTTTAAAATAAAAAAGCATGCGAAATTATTACTTCGCATGCTTTTTTATTTTAAACTATATTATTATTTTTTAATAATTAATGTACTGTAAAAATGAGAGAGTTACACCAAAAGAAGTAAAGTCATGCATGTTATTTCGGGTGTCGTTTTTATTTCCTTCAAAATGGTCGTTGCCAACTTCAGAAATGTTTGCATATGAAATACGTAAATTTATTTCTCGAGCAAAATAATATTTCCCTACAAACTTAACGCCTGTTACAAGAACAGGCTCAAGCCATGATGCTTTAATTCCTAAATATTCTGAGCCTGTTTGTAATTCAGGTTTTGCCACAGGTACAGATTTTGCAGATAGTGGATATTTTATATATTGTACACCTCCTCCAATACTAAAACCAGTTTTTTTGCGAGTGGACACCGTAGATGCAGAATTGAAATTAACTTCAACAACCAAAGGTATTCGAAATGAAATATTTCCACCACCACCTTGTTGATTATATGCCCGCCCCACACTCAAAGTAGGTTGAAGTCCTAAAGACATTGATAAATCATTGGAAAATTCTAAAAAATTCATTCTCCCAGCAAACATGATTGTTGCATAATTTACATTGGTAGATTTAAATGGAATTTTTTTAATTCCCATTTTTCCTTCCGACATCATAATATCAGCCCCAAGAGTTCCTCCTACTTGCCCAAAAAGTCGTTCGTTGAACTGAGAAAATGCAGTAGTAAAGATACTCATAAACAGTATAAGATGTAGTAAACGTTTCATATTGTTAGTTTTTTGGTTGTTTGTTTAACATGTTTAATCACACACAAAAAAGATAATTGAAAATGCATTATACATTTATTTTTTTAATTATTTTCAAAAGTAATAAAATCTTTTGCATCTTTCTCTCATCTGACTATAAAAAAATAGCTTTTTTGCTCGAATTTTATTTATATACTCCATATAGTTATATACAAATATACATATTTTTATAAAAAAACAATAAACACTTTACATTTCATAAGAAATATTAAACTTATATGGTTGTAAAATTTTATTGTTTTTGTATGATTTTTACAAAAAAATATTTGCTTAAAAAAAAATATGCTATACATTTGTAATCATTATTATCTGATAAAATGTTTATAGTTTTTAATATATGGTGGTGGCACATTCAATCTGAAAAAAATTGAGAGGTCATTACTGTATATATACATTAACAATATAAGGCTTGCCTCTCACGGCAAGCCTTTTTTTTTACCATTATCGAAATGAAAACAAGTATTAAAACCAACGTTAAAACTTTGCTCGCTGATACGCTTACACCTGTAAATGTGTATTTAAAAATTAGAGATAAATTTTCTAATCCACTGCTTCTTGAAAGTACCGATTTTAATGGAGACGATAATAGTTACTCAATTGTTTGCTTTGAATCAATAGCATCAATTTGTGTGGATAATAAAACACTGATTACACACTGTCCTCATAAAGAGCCTCTAAAAAGAACAGTTACAAACACTATGTCAATTCCAAATGAGATTCATTCATTTATATCTTCATTTGAACTTATAAACACAGATGTACCGCTGCGTGTTGAAGGCTTTTTTGGATATAATTCTTATGATGCGGTTACATATTTTGAAGATATTCAATTGCAAACAAAAACAAAACCTGAATATAACATACCAGAAATTGCATTGTATTTTTATAAATATATTATTGCATTTAATCATTTTAAAAGTGAATTGTATATTATTGAAAATCTAACAAACGAAGAGGAAAGTAGCATTCATGAAATTGAAAGTATTATTCATAACAAATCGTTTAATACATATAGTTTTAAGGCTACAAGCAGCGAGCGTTCAAATTTTACCGATGAAGAATTTATTGAAATAATTAAAAAAGGAAAAGAGCATTGTTACAAAGGTGATGTAATTCAACTCGTATTGTCGCGTCAGTTTTCGCGTAGTTTTATTGGAGACGAATTTAATGTGTATAGAACGCTTTGTTCAATAAATCCTTCTCCGTACTTATTCTTTTTTGATTTTGGCGCATACAAGATTTTTGGTTCGTCTCCAGAATCTCAGATTGTTATTAGGAACAAAAAAGCAACAATTAATCCAATTGCTGGCACATTTAAACGAACCGGAAACGATGAGCAAGATGCAGAATTGGCTGTTCGCTTGGCGGCAGACCCAAAAGAAAATTCGGAACATATTATGTTAGTTGATTTGGCTCGAAATGATCTTAGCATTAATGGCAATAATGTAACTGTTGAAAAATATCAAGAAATACAGTTTTTTTCGCATGTTCTTCATATGGTTTCAAAAGTATCAGCCGATATTAATCCTCATAGTAATTCTATTCAAATTATGGCAGACACTTTCCCCGCTGGTACATTGTCTGGAGCTCCAAAATATAAAGCGATGCAGCTTATTGATACGTATGAAAATCAAGGAAGAGGATTTTATGGTGGCAGCTTAGGATACATTGATTTAAATGGAAATATTAACCATGCAATTATGATTCGCTCGTTTTTAAGTAAAGACAATACGCTGTATTATCAAGCAGGAGCAGGCATTGTGGCTAAGTCTGTGGAAGAACTTGAATTACAAGAAATAAATAACAAATTAGCTGCTCTCACCCTTGCTATTGAAAAAGCAGAAACAATTGAAATTTAATTATACTGATATGAAAAAAATTTTAGTTCTTGATAATTACGATTCATTTACATATAACATTGTTCATTATATTAAAGAATGTACAGACGCACATGTTGATGTGTTGAGAAATACTGCAATACACATACAAGATGTTGCAAAATACGATAAAATTCTTTTATCTCCCGGACCAGGAGTGCCTTTACAGGCGGGCATTATGCCGGCTCTTATTGCAACATATGGGAGCCAAAAAAATATTCTTGGGATTTGCTTGGGACATCAAGCTATAATTGAAGCGTATGGTGGACACATATATAATATGAAACAAGTGTTTCATGGTGTAGAAACGGTGCTCCATAATATTGATACTACCTGTCCTCTGTACAAAGGTATTTCTGATACATGTAAAGTTGGTAGATATCACTCATGGATTGCAGAAAAGCAAACATTGCCTGATTGTTTTATTATTACCGCAACCGACGAAGATGGAAATATTATGAGTGTTCGTCATAAAACCCATGCAGTGTATGGTGTGCAGTATCATCCAGAATCAATACTTACGCCCGAAGGAAAACAAATTATAGCAAATTGGGTTGCCCTGTAAATGCCATATCATCTTATAAAACAATTACTATGAAACATATTTTAAACTATTTATTTACCTATAAAACACTCACAAAAGAGCAAGCAAAACAAGTATTGATTGATATTTCAACGCAAAAATATAATCATGTAGAAATAGCTTCATTTTTATCGGTATATGCAATTCGTTCTGT
>JAAYPM010000117.1 GCA_012519815.1 Bacteroidales bacterium | reverse complement strand
TCTATATTCATCATTAAAACGCAATCCGTTAGGATTGCATCGCTCGGTAGAAATGTAATATGCCCCTTTTTTCTCACATTCCGTTAGGAATGTGTCCTTGTTTTAGGGTTCCATTCCTAACGGAATGATTAAAAAATCCATATTTTAAAACCAAAAACCCATGCGGAGCGTAAACATTCAGCGTAGCCGAAATGCCCTACAAATCCCATTCATCATTCATCATTCATCATTCACCATTAACAATTAATCATTCATCATTAAGCATTTGAATATTTGTTCCCTCATACTTAGCATGAACAATAGGAGACCCCTTATACAAAACACAACCTTGCTTAGTAGTGTGAGCAATAAGCGAATCGCACGCCCAAACCACAAAATCCTGAATACTATTATTCGTAACATACATAGTTTTAGTTTTAAGATTTTCCGCATTAATCTTTGAGGTGTATGCAGCCTGCATGCGAGCAGTAGTGCAAGTACCATAAAACTCAAACTCGCCACCAGCCTTGTTCCATGTAGTAAATAAAAACAAAGGAGCATCTATTTCAACAGAAATAGAAGACACATACGCATTCATATACATATACATACAGCGTGTTATTGGTCTTAGTGTGCTAAAATTACATGCCTCATGTATATACACAGTATCAACACAGCTTGCATGAATGTAAACCTGTGGTTTTTCATAGTTTTTTGTGGCATACCATTTTGTGGTATTGCTCATAGTAATGCAGTTATTTGTTTGAGTAATAGAAACAGCATCAACAATAGCTTCAGCCCCCGAAATAATACAGAAATCTAAACTATCTTCAACAAAAAACACATCAGCAATGCCTTCAATATTAAGAGTAGAGGCAGCATTCGTTTGAATTACTTTTTGTGTATGTTTACGTGCATTAAAACTTTGCTTTGTACATGCGTTAAAGTTGATACACATAAGCATACAAGCACAAAAACATAGTGCAGATATATTATTTTTTTGCTTCATTATTACTATTTCTAATGTTTGGAAATGTATATCCTATACCAATTTCAAGGAAATCGGCTGTAGTTGCATGAGCCTTTAAACCTAATTGAATGCAATACGACTGCCTTGCGTGATACCGAAGAGCTACGCGATTAAAAAATTGATGTTCAGCATGTGCATGAAAAGTATATACACCTATATGCATTAAAAAACTAAATGGCATATAATACACTTCAACACCCGTGTGAACACCCGCACTAAACGCTGTTTGTTTATTTGTGTGCAATGCTTTTGAGGCATCATAAAACATATCTACACCTATAGTAAAGCAATAAGTGTGCCATATAAGTTTCTGTATTTCAAACATAAAAGAAGATGTTGGAAATAATGTAGAGTTTAAATATTCATCAGTTTTTACACCTCCCTAAACAAAGGCTGAATATAGCATAGGTGCAGCAAGTGTTCTTCGGTTATAATACACACGTTCCTTGCATATTGGCGAAAAGGAGTATTGATATGCCGCCGAAAAGGTAAGACTGTTTAATCCTAAGTTTGGCGTATGAATTTTTCCATTAGAAATGTGCGACATCTCTACACCTAATTTACATGCTTGATTGTGCGTAAACCTATATGCTACTTGCAAATCAAGTCCTATAAAAAAATTAAACGGACTACTTATTGCAATATTAAAAATACTTTTTGATAAAGGTTTATATATATAAGCAGTGCCAAAATTACATTGGTAAAGCAAAGCCCATCTTGCAGTGTTAATAATAGGAATATCTAAAACAGCAAACAACAAACTTGCAGAGCCTAACTTTTCAGAATTACCTAAAAACGTGTGTGTATATCCAATTCCGTAGCTTGGAAATCGAAACAACGATGAACTTATTGTGGTATAATCTGATGTTTTTCGTAGTTGAATTTCAATTGATTTCTGAGGTTCTTCAACCAAATAATTTAAAAACGAATAATGGGGGAGTATTGTACCATAATGCAGCTTTGTTTCAAACTCATACGCGTATGTATTTGCTTGTGCATACAGTGTTTTACCGCACATTACATACACAAAACATAATAAAAACAGCATACGTTTCATACACATAGTTTATAAATGTATTACACTGCCTTCTTCTGAAGCAACAACAGAAACATGTACAGGAATATATTCTTTAAGTTCGTCAACGTGTGAAATAACACCAACTATTTTGCCTTCTTTTTGTAAATTTTGCAGAGTTTCAAACACAAGTTGTAACGAATCTTTATCTTGTGAGCCAAAGCCTTCATCAATAAAAAAGAAATTTGATGCAGCAGGATTCTCCGTTTGTATAATTTCAGACAAAGCCAATGCTAACGAAAGTGCCGCCTGAAATGTTTGTCCCCCCGAAAGGGTTTTTATATGCCTAACATGTCCATTGTTTAACAAATCCCGCACTTTAAACGCGTTAGTATCATCAATTTCCAATTGCAATTTATGTTTTGTAAGTACTTTAAATCGTTTGTTAGCTATTGAACACAAAAGATGTAAGTATTTTGTTGACATATAATTTACAAACCCTTGTGAAGCAAACAGCTTTAATAAAGTCCGTAAGTTTTCTATTCTATACGACACACTTTCAATCTTTTCCATCACATCTTTTTGTTTCTGAATCCGTTCTGTATATTGTTGAAGTAATTGTTTTTCTTGAATAAGCAATTTTTGTGTTTGTTGTGCTATTTGTTCAATTTCTTTGTATTCTACTTGCTTTTTTTCTAACACAGCTTTATCAAATGAGATTCCCGACAGCTTTTGCGATATTTTTTGAATATGTTCTCGTGTGGTTGCACATGCATGTTTATATTGTTCTAACTTTTTAGTGTCTTCTATAATAGTATGCGATTGTTTTACAAATGATTCCACCTCTTGAAGTGAAGAAAACGATGACTCTTGTAATGCAGTTTCTATTTCTTTTTGTAAAACACCATAATCTTGTTCTATTTTTATGTATTGTTGAATAATAGTATTGCGAGAAGCTGTTAATTCATGCAATTGTTTTTGAGCATCTTCATACTCTTTTAACTGTTTGTGATATAACATAGTACATTGTTGTGCCTTATGTTCTCGTTCAACAACATTTTCCTCAAGTTTTTCAACAGATTGTGTGCTATATGCATCAAGTATTTCTTTAGAACATTTTTTTGAATGAATTTCAATTGCAGTTTGAAAGCGAGATATTGAATTAGTAATTTTTAACATCTCATCAGTATATTTAGCACGGTTTTTCTCTAACTTTTTTTGCTCATCTTCTGTGTTTTTTACTTGTTTTTCAAGAGATTCAATTTCTTTTTGTGTGGTAGTATAATGTGCAATTTTTGCGTCAATATCTTCTATCTTCTCATCGGGTTCAGCAAGGTTGCGAGCAATAGTAAGTTCATGCATTTTATCAGATGCCGTTGCATCACGTTCTTTTTCAGTTACTATATCACGATATAATATAAACAACTGTTGTTTTTTTTCCTGTACACCTAATAATTTTGTTTCAATATTCTCAATAGCAGTAGTGTGTGTACTTGTATCTTTTGCATTGTGTTTGAGCTGTGTGTGTTTGTTAGGATGTTCTGTTGCTCCACATAAAGGGCAGGGGGTTCCTGTTTCTAATTTTTCTTGCAACAATATAAGTTCCTCCTGAACTTTTGCGGTTTGTAAAGCAAACTCATGTTCTTTTTTTTGAGTATCTAAATCCTCTTGTATTTTAGTAAAAAATGGAATGTAATCAAATGTAAGTACATCTTTTGTAACTCCATATTCTGCAAGTATGTTTGCAATTTCTTTTGTGAACTTAGAAATGTTTTTCTCCGCAGTTACTCGTTCTACCCGTTGTTCCTCTATTTGTTTTATAATTGCCAAATACGTTTGCGAATGTATTTTCTGCTGCGTTAAATACGCAATATCACCTTGTGTTTGTTTTTTTTCAGCAATAGCAATTTGAAGCTGCGAAACAACTGCTGTTATTTCAGAAAGTTTTTTTTCAACCTTATCAACACATATAGTACCTTCTTTTTGTCGATTCAGAGCGTGTGTTAACTCTTTTGTGTTAGAAGCAATCTCAATACATTCTTTAATAGCGTTAGTAGTTTTTTCAAATTCAGCAAGGTTTTCAAACTCTGATTTTATGGTAAAAAATTGTTTCCTTTTCTCCTCAAAATCAATTTGTTTACGCTCTAATTCTTTAGTTTTAGATTCAACAATTTCTTTAAAATGCGTATGTTCTTTTTGTTTTTGTTCGCGGTTGCGTAACATCACTTCAAATTTCTTGCATGCCAATTGAATAGTTGCAATACGCGTTTCAACTGCAGAAAAAGTGTCGGCAGCAGATATAAGCTCTTCATTTTTTTTCTGTAACAGCTGTAATTCAGTTACATCATCGGCAATACGCAACAAAGTCTCTATTTCTTTTGACAGACTATTTTTTTGTGTTTGTGCAGTTTCATTTTTTGTTTCAAGTTCAGCAACATACAGCTTTTTTTGCTGCAACTCATCAGCAGAAACCTCTCCAATGCCTTGTAATTGTCCCTCTAACACAGCACGCTCTTCTTTTGTTTTATTCAACAATGATTTTGTTTTATCATATAAATCAAAAGAGTGTAAAGAAAATATATCCTTTAGCATTTTAGTTCGTTCGGTTGGTAGCAAATGAAGAAACTCCATAAAACGTCCTTGTGGAATAATAACCGTACGCTTAAAGTGTTCATATGAAAGCCCCGTGAGTTGCTGTGTAACATCAGTTTTTTTTGTTGGAATCCATTCTGAATTTTGCTCTATATATACAGAATGCGTATAAGCAGGAACTTTCGTAAAATCCTTTTTATTTCGCTTTCCTTCAACAATAAAACGATATCGTGTATTATTTGATTCTGCTATACAAATAAAGTCTATAAGTAATTGATTGCTTTGCAGATTCATCATATTATAGCTTCTTTCATCGCCTCTTGTATTCATGCGTTCCGTTTCGCCATATAAGGCATAGGAAATAGCTTCAATAATAGCAGATTTACCGCTTCCTGTAACACCAAATATACCAAATAAGCCAGCTTTCGTTAGTCGAGTAAAATCAATTGTTTGTTTTTTTTTATATGAATAAATCCCTTGAAGGGTTAAAGAAACAGGAATCATAAAAATCTCAATATTTAAAATAATTGCAGTATCAAAATTACACATTTTTTTAATTAAGTCTTCACCTATAGTCTATATGTTTTATGTTTTAAAAAATGTATATGTATTTTTATCGAACAGAGATTGTTTTTTTTATTATTTTTGTAACAATTTAAACGATACAAAAAATAGAACATAGATGACATTTGACGAATTAGACATTCATGACGAATTAAAAGAAGCCATATCGTATATGAATTTTGAACGTGTATCGCCTATACAAGAAGCCGCTATACCTGTAGCATTGTCTGGTAAAGATATTTTAGCATGTGCACAAACTGGAACAGGAAAAACAGCATCATTTGTAATTCCCATTCTTGACGATTTAATCCGAAATGGAAATCAAGGTACAACTTCACTTATTATTGTTCCAACACGCGAATTGGCACTGCAAATTGATCAAGAAGTGCAAGGGTTTTCATATTTCACAATGACAAGCAGTAAGGCTATTTTTGGAGGTGATAAGGGAAAAGATTGGAACGCTCAAAAACAGGCAATAACCGAAGGAACAAATGTTATTATTGCAACACCCGGACGATTAATGCAGCATTTAGCATTAGGATATGTTGATTTTTCTTGTCTCAGGCATTTAGTTTTAGATGAAGCAGATAGAATGCTTGATATGGGATTTTATGATGATATTAAACAAATAGTTACCTACATTAAAAATCCTGTTCAAACATTATTGTTTAGTGCAACAATGGCACCAAATATCCGTACACTTGCTCATAAAATTTTGCATAATCCCGAAACTATTACCATTGCAATTGCAAAACCAGCAGCAGGAGTAACACAATCGGCATATATGGCATATCCAAATCAAAAAATTAAAATCATTCATCATATTATTACTATAAATCCAACATATGACAGCATTTTGATTTTTACTGCAACTAAACGAAATGTGAACAATATTGTAACGCATTTACAAAAAACATTACCAATGGAATCAATTGCCGGAATTTCATCTGATCTTGAACAAAAAGAACGAGAAGATGTGTTGGTAGGATTCAAATCAAAACAAATAAAAATATTAGTAGCTACCGATGTGTTAAGTCGTGGTATTGATATTAAAGGAATTAATCTTATTATAAATTTTGATGTGCCAGCAGACCCCGCTGATTATGTGCATAGAGTAGGACGTACTGCACGTGCCGACTCAAAAGGCGAGGCTATTACGCTTATTAGTGATGTTGATATACATAAATTTAAACGTATAGAAACCTTAATAGGTGCTGCTGTTGAAAAACGAGAAGCTCCAAAAAAACTTGGTAATACACCTTTGTGGAACAAGGCAGCTTCGCATACGCAAGGTGCAAACAGAAAAAAAACAGGACACACACGTAAAACAAAAAACAAGTCAAAGTTTGTACGCAAACCATCATCAAACAATAATAATACAAAACAATAAACGGTAGTATATTGTTACAAAAAAAAACATGCAGATAGAGTGCTCGCTCATCATTATACATTAATTTTAGGTTTTACATAAAAAAATGATTTTAGTATTAAAAAATACACGTTATTTGCAATTATTTTTTAATAACGTAAATAGAAATGAAGAACACGTACTTTAATCTTATAGAACAAAGTTTCTATTTTCCGCAAGAAGGATTCGATTTACATGATGGATATCTTTCATTTCAAGGAGTTTCTATCAAGTATTTAATTGAAAAATATGGAACACCTTTTCGATTTATTTATTTACCAAAAATAGGTGAACAAATAAAAAAAGCCCGAAACCTGTTTAATAAAGCTATAAAATATTATAATTATAGAGGTGAGTATCAATATTGTTATTGTACAAAATGCAATCATTTTTATCATGTTATTAACGCAGCATTGCGTCATAATGTAAATATTGAAACCTCCTCATCATTCGATATTGATTTAGTATTAAAATTATATAAAGAAAAAAAAATAGACAAATCAATTATTGTTATTCATAATGGATACAAAACAAATGATTATCTGCATAAAATTATTCTCTTACGCGATTTAGGATTTAAAAATACAATTACTATTCTCGACAGTATAGAAGAACTTACTCGTTTAGAGAAAGTTGTTGGACGAAAAAAAATAAAAATAGGTATTAGAATGGCAATTAATGAGGAATCTCAATCGGCATATTATACCTCGCGTTTAGGAATTCGACATACCGAAATAATACACTTTTATAACAAACGAATAAAACCACGTAAAAACCTTGAACTAAAAATGTTGCACTTTTTTGTAGATTCAGGTATAAAAGATAGTTTATATTATTGGGGAGAATTTCAAAAAGCAGTTAAATTATTTGTAGGACTTAAAAAACAGTGCGAAACGCTTGATTCTTTTAATTTAGGAGGAGGTTTTCCTATACGTAATCATTTAGGATTTGAATATGATTATGAATATATGATAGGAGAAATTGTGAAAAACTTAAAAGAAACATGCATGAGAGAAGAGGTTGATGAGCCTAACATCTTTACCGAATTTGGAAAATATACTGTAGGGGAGAGCGGAGCTATTATTTTTGAAGTACTCGATCAAAAACAACAAAATGATACAGAATGTTGGTATATCATTAATAATAGTTTAATGAATACCATTCCAGACGCATGGTCAATACACGAACGATTTATTTTACTGCCAATAAATAAATGGAACAATGAATATAAACGTGTAAATATTGGCGGTATTAGTTGCGACCATTCTGATTATTATAATTCCGAAGATTTGAATCAAGAAGTTTTACTGCCCGCATATTCAAATAAAGAAAAAGAACCTCTTTATTTAGGTTTTTTTCATACTGGCGCATACCAAGACTCAATTAGTGGATATGGTGGCATTAAACATTGTTTAATACCTTCGCCAAAACATATAATTATTGATCGTGATGAAGCAGGGAATATTGTTGATTATGTGTATCGAGAAGAACAGTCTGCCGAAGAAATGTTTAAAATTCTTGGATATAATCAAGATGAATGATATATTGGCTCAGACTGACGTGTTGTTGCTGTAATGAAAAGAAGTATTGGTATAGTATATATCTTGTTTTTGTGTGCTTGTAATGCATACACACAAGATTCTCTTTCTCAAAAACAAACGTACTTATTACGTTTTCATCTTTCACAAGGAAAAATTATTAATAATTTTAAAGAATTGCCGCCGTATTCAAACTCACACTATTTTGAATGTGATTTGTTACGAAACACAAACGGGAGTAAAGAATGGCATGCACAGTATTCTTTTCCTGACATTGGCGTTTCGTTTTTATATGGAAATTTAGGAAACGATAGTATTTTAGGATCGATGTATTCTGCATACCCAACATGGTATTTTCATATATTTAGAACTCGTAAATTAGGAGCACTTATTAAAACAGGAGTTGGATTCGCATATTTTAACTCACCATTTAACATACATAGCAATCCACAAAATATTATTATTGGTTCGCATATTACTAATATTACAACGTTTAGTTTTTTGCTCCGATATCAGCTCACACAATCTATACAACTGAGTTCGGGAGTGTCGTTTGTACATTTTTCAAACGGACACTTGCGAATACCTAATGTTGGAGCTAATGATTTACGATATTCGCTTGGTGTTCACTACGCACCAATGAGAGTGAATCTACCAAAAACAAAAAAAATATATGATTGGGACACAACATATAATTTTAATGTTAGAATAGGCATGGGACTGCACGAAATGGCTGGTACTATTCGCCCGGTAGGTGGCAAATTATTTCCTGTATATTGTGCAGCAGCATATGTTTCTAAACAAAAAGGCATACATGATATGTATGTGGGATTATATACAAAATATTATGAAGGGTTTTATAATTATATTCGTATGGAAGACTTATATCCCGGTTCTGAACATATAAAATCTATGGTGTTAAGTAGTTTTATAGGACATGAATTTTTACTGGGGCGTTGGGGTTTTGTACAAGAAATTGCTCAAAAATTCTACAATCCATTTTTCAATGAAATAAGTCCATATGTACCTATAGAAAAAAAACAAAAAATGACTGCTAAAAATATACTTTCTGCACGAATTGGCTTTTGTTATTATGTATTAAAACCAGCAATGCAGCAAAAAAATAATCTTGCGGTAGGATTGTTTATTAAAACAAATTTAGCACAATCTGATTATGTTGAATGTAATGTAAGTTATTCTTTCTAATGAAATTTTTATATCCATATATTATTGCCTGTGTGCTTGTTATGTGCGGATGTGCAAAAAACAAATCTCCCTTGCCATTTGATTCCATTCTTATTGCAGATTCTATTTCTATTCAACAAATAGCATTTGCTACAAATTCACATGCTTTTGCAGTTGGTGGCATAGCTCGTGAATATGGTTGTATTTATAAAACAACAAACGGTGGCACACAATGGAACATAGTAGAAACAACAGTTTCGCGTATGAATTCTGTGTTTTTACACAATCAAAGCAATGGTGTTTTTTGTGGCGATGAACAAGAAAAAGATAAATTATGTATCTATCGTTTAGAAAATGATTCTCTTATAAACATGATTCACACAAACATTTGGACT
>JAAYPM010000116.1 GCA_012519815.1 Bacteroidales bacterium | reverse complement strand
TTTAGGTGGATTGAGTCCGATAAAATTTTGCGATTTTTCCCTTAATGGGAGTACTCCCATTAAGGGAAAAGAAATATCTTTGTTACATTATAATAAACCACTGTCCTAAAAATGGGAAGCTTACAATTCCTTTTAGGTAAAATCAACAAATATTATTACAGACTTGCTATAATTGATCCTGATTTAAAAAAAATTAAAGTTGAAATTATACCTTTAATAGATTTTGCAGACAACGAAGAGTTGAAAGAAATATTAAAACGCGAACACAATTTTAGAGAAGATATATTAGTTGGAGAACTTGGACAACTCATAAGCTTAACAGAACAAGAGCTTGAAAATGAAAATTTACTTCGAGACAGATTAATAAACTTAGACAAATTATTAACAGAATTAGGAGCTGTAGAACTCGAATTTAATAAAGATGAACTTGATGATTAGAAAAAACGAAAGTTCTGTTACTGAGGATTTTTCGACACCAAGTACAGACAGTGTTTTAATTTCATAAAAAAAGCAGTTTCTTTTAAAAAAACTGCTTTTTTATATAAGTAATTTTATACAATCATTCGTCTATTTCAATCATTTTAAAAGGAATACGAATAATAGATTGATAATCTTCACCAGCTTCAAGCATATCTTCGTCATCTTCTTCATAATACCAATTTACCTCAACATCTTTATTGTCTTTTGCAAGTATTTCAAGTTTTTTAAACACATCAAGAATGCATTTTGAAGAACTTGTATTAAAATATTCAAGTTGAATGTTAACAATTGTTTTTGATTGTGGTGCTTTTGTATAGTCTTCTAACCAATCAATCATTGGTTTATAAAACTCTATAGAATTTTCAGGTATAGAGCGTCCTTTAATTTCAACAATACCTTTTTCATAATCAAAATTTACTTCGGGTGTTTTGGGCGAGCCAGTAATTGAAATGTTTTTCATATACGTTATATTTATAGATTTGTATTACTATATTATACAATTTTATTTATCTAAAAGTATAAATAAATATGTTATATGTTAAATAATTATCATTGCAAACATAAGAGTATCGTTTCACAAAAAAAAATTGAATCCACTATTTTTCAATTAAAACAAATTGTTTTTTAACAACTTCGGCTATTTCAAGTGCTTCTTCTTGAGCCAAATCGTCATCGTTTTCATACAACCATTCAATGGTTAAAGTATCTGACGAATATTCAACAATTGTTTTTATTAAGCGAACAATGTTTTTTAAAGATGACGAATTGTAATATTCAAGATCTACACGTAATATAGGATTTTGCATATTTGTAAATCCTTTTTTATGATTTTCAATCCATTTACACACTATTGCATAAAAAACATCTGCGTCTTCGGGACGTGATTGTCCCGAAATTTCTAATTTTTCTTGTTTTAAATCAAATTGGATAAATGGAGTGTGTTTTGTTGATTGAATGCGATATACTTTCATTTTTTCTAAAGACAATGTTATTATATTGGTAAATATCGTATTTTTTTTTGAGAAATCCTCAAATGAAAACTCAAAAGGAGTATTACTTTTTCGTTTCATTATTAAAATTCCAAGTCCCGCCCCTCCTTTTTCAGTTTTTTTCTGCGTATTAATTACAGAAATATAGTGCTTTTTCAAATCTCTTTCGGAGAGTTTATTTACAAAGCGAAGGTATGTTTCTAATTTTAATTTATGTTTTGTTTCTATTGCATTTGAAGAACGAAAAATAATAGTAGATTTTACTATTTCTATTGAAAATTGCAAAGGAGCGTCAGGGAGATTATGAATTCCATATTTACACATGTTTTCAATACATTCCGAAGAAATCATGTATATATTTCGTTTTATAATAGGAGAAAACATTTCGTTATTTAACACAACATCTAAATCATGTAAAATAGAATTTATTACAGTGTAATTAAGCGTTTCTTTTGAAAAAGAAAAAAGCAAATAAGATTCCATACACTCTATTTAAGACATTATTAATGCTAAATATTTTGTTTGAGGAAATTGTTCTAAGGTTGTTTTAACAACTACCGTAATAGGAACCGACAATATCATACCTAAAACTCCCCATATATATCCCCAAAGCATTAACATCACTAAAATTGTTATAGTATTAATTGAAAATGTTTTTCCCATAAAAATGGGTTCTAACACGCTTCCAAACACAATTTGTATTGCTATTAAAATAAAAATAAACATTGCCACGGTTGCACATGGGTCTAATTGTGCTAAAGCAAACAAACTTAACACTACGGTAACTACAATTGACCCTACCATTTGAACAAAGTTTAATATAAATGCTAAAAATCCCCAAAAAATCGGGAAATTAATATCAAAAAACATACACGTTAATCCAAAGGCTACCCCTGTTGCTAAACTGATAAGGAATTTTACTATTATAAATTTTACTATGCTTTTTTCAAGAGTTGCAAATGCTCGCATTGAAGGAATTCTACGCTTAAAAATAGTCTGTTCCATTACTTTTTGCACATTTATTGTGCCTGCAAGCAGCAATATCAAGAAAAAAACCGACATCAAAATCATTGTTGCTCCAGATTTTGCTGCTTGTAGTAATTTTCCGAGTTTTTGAGGTATCATATCGGTAAAAGCACTGCTATGAAGAAGAGCCCTAATATTATCTTCGTCGGGCAATAAATCAATTGAGAGTATTTTTATAAAAGGCGTTAAAATTTGATTAATATTATCAAGAATCTGTATCCAATACGCAGAATCAACCATACGAAGCTCTTGAACACTTACTCTAAAAACAAGGAATACAATAAAAAGTAAAAGACAAATAAATGTGGATACAATAATAACTGACAGCCATTTAGGAATGCCTTGTTTGTATAAATAACGAAGCGTTGGCAAAAATAAAAGAGCTATAAGGGCTGCTGCAACTAATGGAATAAAAATAAAAGATAATGTTTTTAATACATATAAAGCCAAAGGAACAGCTATAAAAAACAATAATTTATTAGTTGTTGATATTTGTTTTATGTGTTCCATGAGCATTTTATTTTATATTAATTCAGGTAAATATACAGAAGTGTTTACGTTCTACAAGCATTTATTTTGTAAAAAATGACATTTCCTGAATCAAATGAGGGGATTTACCATACATTTGAATACAAAAAAGTACATATCGAATATCTACCATTATATTGCGACAAATAGCTGCATCATAGTATAAATCGCTCATTGCACTTTCGCTACTTCTGTCAAAATTTAAACCTATCATAGAACCATATGCGTTTAACACAGGACTCCCTGAACTTCCGCCTGTTGTGTGATTTGTTCCTATAAAATTTACATACACAGTATCTGAAAAAAACGAGCCTTTATTATGTTGATTACATAACGAATCAAGTATTTCGTCTTTCGGATACGCTATATGTTGCAAATTCCATTTTTGTTGTAAACCGTATGAGGTTGTTTGCGGGGCATAATATATAGCATCGGCATTGCTATACCCCAAAATGTTACCAAAACTAACACGTAATGTTCCATTAGCATCAGGACTCATAGGCGTTTGATTTGTACATGTACGCATGACACTCATATATTTTTTTGTGCAATATTCCAATTCTAAAAGTGCGTTGTAATATTGAGGAAACAAAATTTCACTTAAAACTGCTCTTGTTTGTATCACAAACTGAATTCCTTTATCTTGTTCCATTATTTTCACAATGTTTTGAGGACGAGATTGATATCGTTTTTTATGTATTTTTTTCAAAAATATATCCATTGCATTTTTTTGAAACAAAATACTTTCGTGTATCATTGATTGTATATAATCATTTCGCTCTGAAATTGAGAAACTACGATACATTTCAGGCATATATGCTACATTCAAATTTGAATCAAGATATGACATGATATCTGGCAATAATTTTTGTTCAATATGTGGGGCAATATTCACATAATAATCAGCAGCAACTTTACGTATTCGTTCCACACGATGTGTATCAACCGTATTTTTTAATGCTGCATAATACAGTGGTAAAACTTTTTCGGCAAACATAAAAAAATCCATTTTCCATACACTTTCGGCATAGGTAACAAGTGCAATATATGAAGTAAAATACTGTGCGTATGCCGAATCGTACAATGCCAATATATTGCTATGATTTTCGGATATATCTTGTTGCGTTTTTATCCACTCTTGCATATTATTTTCAAACGTTTTTTTACGTTCAATTACCTTATAGCGTTGTATTCCTTCTTGTTCTGCCTGCCATTTTACATAATAATTTAAAAGGCTATAATATGTTGAATAATATTGTAAAGATTGAATTTCCCCTAATTGCATGTATTCGTGAATTGCTGCTAATTTTCGTTTTCGAAGTTCTATTTGCAATGGATTTAAATCAGAAAAAATACGAGACGTTTCGTATGATGTTGCATAATTATTTGTTTGTGCTGGATATCCCATAAGCATGGTAAAATCGCCTTCTTGTATGCCAGATGTGTCTATAGACAAACACGTACGAGGAATATATGGTACGTTGTGTTCCGAAAAATCAGCGGCGTTTTGAAGCGTATCAACATATATTCGTAAAAGAGCAAAATCAGCAGCATGACGGGGCCACATCCAATTGTCTAAATCAGCCCCAAATGAGGCAATATTTGCAGGCATAAATCCCACCAATCGCACATCAGAAAATCGACGCGAAGAAAACAATAGGTATTGATTTCCCCCATACAAAGATTCTATTGAATAATGCAAAGTGGAGTCGTGCAAGGTATATACTGCAATAATTGAATCAATTTTTGCTTGTGTACGCATATAAAACTCCTGTGCCGACACTGTGTCAGAAACATCAGAAAGCACATCATTGCTAACATCTATTATCCGCTGTAATACAGACACATACAATCCACTAACAGGAATTTCTTGTGTGTGATCTTTTGCCCAAAAACCCTCTTGTAAATAATTTTGAGCAACAGAACTCTGTTTATGAATAAAACTTTCAACACAATGATGATTTGTAATTACTAATCCATTATTTGAAATAATACCACCGCTACAATCACTTCCAACTTGTACAATGGCATCTTTTAACGAGGCATTATGTGCATCATAAATATCATGTTCAGACAATTTACACCCAGCCTGTTGCATTATTGGAAAAATATTTTGCTCTTGCAATAAAGGCAGCCACATTCCTTCGTGTGCAATACTATAATGCGAACATAGTATAAATAAAACAATATATATTTTACATTTCATATTCTAAAATTTTCCTATATAAAGCCTGTACAGGAAGCCCCATAATATTATAATACGAACCTGTAATAGATTCTATTCCAATATATCCTATCCATTCTTGAACACCATACGCTCCAGCTTTATCAAGCGGATTATACATGTCAACATAATAATCTATTTCATGATTAGAAAGTTTAGCAAATGTAACATAACTTTCGGAAGCAAACGCCACACTTTTATTTTTTAATCCAAAACATACACCAGTAACCACCACATGTGTATTGTCTGATAAAGAGTGCAATAATGCACGAGCATCATTATGCGAAGTTGGTTTTTGAAGAATTTGATTATTAAGGATTACAACCGTATCAGCAGTAATTAAAAATGTAGTGTCTGAAATTTCTGGTTCAAAAGCTTCAAATTTTTTTTTTGCTACATATTGAGGAATTGAGTGTAAAGAAATATTTGAAGGATACGATTCTTCAACATCTTTTTGAGCTATTTCAAATGGAATGTCTAATCCACGAAGTAATTGATGTCTTCGAGGTGACTGCGAAGCCAACAAAACAGTATATGGAGCTAATTTTTTGGCAAGAACATTCATACGTACATGCACACATAATGTTTAAACGGTATATATAATAATCCAAGAAGCATAACACCTTTTAACAGCAAACTTACACGAGAATAGTTTTTTGATGATTGTGCCCGTAAAAATAAAAATGCAGATATGCCTAATGGAATAATAATACCCAAAAACATATACACTCCCGATGGTATATCTTGAAGATATGCAACAAACACAAAAAGTAATGCACCTAAGGTAATTATATATATTGCCATCACAATAAACTTTGCAACCGGAATTCCAAACACTATAGGAATAGTATTTCGTCCAAATGCAGCATCTCCTTCAAAATCTTCAATGTCCTTTACCATTTCTCGAATAAGAGACAGTAAAAAAGCAAACAAAGCATACCCCAACGACCAAAACATAAGCGCTTCAAAGCTCAAATACATTTTTGAAAGCACTCTATGATACATATAATTAAGAGGAATCAGTTCATATATAGCAACAATAAGCGGCACCATTGCAACCAATAAAGCGACTATAATATTTCCTACAAACGCTTGTTTACTAAATGATGTAGAATACAACCAAAGCAAAGAAGCTATAAAAATAAATAAAAATGCAAAATTCCAATGTCCTATATGTACCGAAACAACAACACCTAATAAAATTCCTATAACATTAAAAATCCAATGCCATAACATGACTATTCGCCTACTAATATGTTTACCAACGATTACCGAGTCGGGTTTGTTAATCATGTCCATATTAACATCAAAATAATCGTTAATAATATAGCCTGCTGCACATATAAATACTGTGGCCAATACTAAAAAAAGAAATTGCATAAACGGCAGCTGTAATTCAAGCGTAACGTTCATTATTCTATATTGTTTAAGCATTGCATAAAACAATCCATATCGCATTATAAACTGTGTAGCAACAATTATGAGTAAGTTTTTATAGCGAATAAGTTGTAAAAAATGTTTCATGTTTTATGATTTTACCACACAAATGCATCTTCGTTCATCCATGCTCCATGTGCTTTTAAGGTTTGTTCAATAACATCGCGTACACAGCCAGCCCCTCCGGATTTTGGTGAAATATAGTGACAAATTTCTTTAATTTCATGTGCAGCATCTGCAGGACACACCGCAAGCCTTACACGTTTTAACACATTATAATCGGGCAAATCGTCACCTATATACAGAACATCGTGTGCTGAAAGGGCATGTTTTTGCAAAAAATCTTCAAAATCTTTAATTTTATCGTGTGATGCTATATAAATATCTTGTATTCCCAAATCAGAAAATCTATGAATAATAGATTGACATTTTCCGCCAGAAATAATACCAATAGGATATCCTTTTCCATGAGCATAATGCACGGCGTATCCATCTTTCACATTCATTGAACGAGTTTGCATTCCATCACCCGAAACGAAAATCATTCCATTTGTAAACACACCGTCAACGTCAAATACAAATGCTTTTATATGCTGCAATTCATCTTTAAAAAACCCCATATTATTCTTCTTTTTTTGCATGCGTGCTAATAATATTAGTACTTATAGCTTTATAAATTTCTTTAATTTCAGGATATTCAGACAACACATCAAGATGTTTGTTTATAACCTGCATATCATTTCTAATAGCAGGACCAGTTTGAGATTCAAACGGAGAATATCGTGTAATTTTATCAAATGTTTCGCGTAATAGCGGTTTAAAAACATCAAATTTAATTTTTTGTTCTTTTAACATTTTTTCAGAAATAGTACACATATGATTTGTAAAATTACAAGCAAACACAGCACTAAGATGAATAATACCTCGTTGTTGAGAATTTGCCACGCTTACATGCGGGCTAATTTTTTTCAAAAAATCATATAGTATTGTCTCATTTTCTTTTGTGTTTGCTTCTATAAAAAATGGTATTTCATTATAATTTATATCTTTAAATTTAGAAAAAGTTTGCATAGGATACACAACGCCATAATTTAAAGCATAATCATAAAACACATCAATACCTATACTACCCGATGTATGTATAATTAACTTATCGCCCACATTAAGCTGACGAATAACTTGCTGTATTGCTCTATCAGACACGCAGATAAAATAGATATCAGCCTGCATATTTATTTCAGAAATATCGGTAGTAAATGTACATTCTATTTTTGATGCAAGTTCAACGGCAGACCTCATAGTTCTACTTACTATTTGTTGCACATGCACTCCTTGCTGTTGTAATGCGATTGCTATATGAGTACCCACATTACCCGCACCAATAATTACAGCTTTCATTGTTTCAAAATTCATACACTATTGTAAAAATAATACACATTTTAGTATCTACAAATGTAGTAAATTTATCTTGAACGAAATAATAAGAATAAGAAAGGCTATGAAAAATCGCCACATTCTATGACAACAATGCCATTTTAATTGCGGTAATAGCTGCTTCAACGCCTTTATTGCCGTATTTACCTCCTGCTCTATCTTGCGCTTCTTGAAGAGTATTGGTAGTTAAAACGCCAAATATAAACGGTATATCAAATGAAAGATTTAATTCTGATATACCATACGAAACACCTTGACAAATATAGGTAAAATGAGGAGTTTCTCCTTGAATCACTGTTCCAAATGCAATGACAGCATCAACATCATAGCTTTCTGCCATAAGTTTACAGCCATATGTTAATTCAAAGGCTCCAGGCACAAAATTCACAAAAATATTTACTTCGGAAACTCCATGTTTTTTTAGCGTTTCAATAGCTGCGTCTAAGAGTTTATAGTTTATTTCACTATTCCATTCTGCAACAACAATTCCAACTGAAATTGCGGAAGCATCAGGAACATAATTGCTATCATATTCCGAAAGATTTTTAAGAGATGTTGCCATAATTATAATGTAACGCGAACAATATATTTATCAATCATTTGTCCTTCCTCTGATTGTGGATATTTATTTTTTATTTCTGAATATACAGAAAGTGCAGATTTTTTATCATTACGTTTTTCGTAACACATACCTGCTTTTAACAAATACATAGATGAAAACTGCTCACTCTCAGAAATTTTTGCAGCTTTTATATAATTTTCGGCAGCTGTTTTGTATTCCTGTTTATTGCTATACGCATCTCCAAGAAGATTAAATTTTAATTGTTCAAGCAAATCTTCATGAGCACGAAACGCTTTTAAAAACTTAATTGCATTATCATATTCGCCCATTCGCAAGTAGCATACACCTGCATAATATTTCGCTAAATTTCCCGATTTTGTAGAACCAAACTCATCAATAATATCAAGAAAACCTTGCACGTTTTCATTTCCATACAATGCAATATGAAACGAATCTATTTCAAAAAACCGCTCTGCTCCCCAAATAGATTCAACAGCAAGCACATTGCGTGGTTCCACAACTCTATTTTTATAAAGAAAAAATGCAGCTATAATTAAAATTAACGCACCAATTATATAGGTTAATTTTTTTTGATTATTTTCAATATAAAGTTCTGCTTTAGAAAGTGATGATTCTATTTTTTGCAAATTATTAGGATCATCATATGTTTGTTTTTTTGCCATTTTAAATGTGTTTTTTTATTTTCGAGCACAAAAATAGTTTTTTTATTTCATTTCAAAGAGAGTTCATCATAAAATAATACAGAATATTTTACACAAGGTATAAAGTGAGTACGTTTTTTATATGAGACATGCACTATACGCTTGAATTGTTTTTTCTAATCCAAAATATAAAGCATCAGAAACCAATGCGTGTCCAATTGAAACTTCATGCAACACGGGTAATGATTGGTAAAAAAAAGCTAAATTTTCAAGACTCAAATCATGTCCTGCGTTTACTTGCAATCCCAACGAAGCAGCATGTTTTGACGCCTCAACATACGGAGCAATTGCATTATACTTATCAGTAACATACATGCGAGCATACTGTTCTGTATATAATTCTATTCGTTCGGCTCCTATGTTTTTTGCGGATTCAATCATTTTTAAATCTGGGTCAACAAAAATTGAAACGCGAACACCATACTCTTGAAATTTTGCAACATGTTTTTGTAAAAAATCGAAATGAGTGCACGTATCCCAACCCGCATCTGATGTAAGAGCCTCAGGAGGGTCAGGTACAAGTGTTACTTGTGCTGGTTTTACATCATATATAAGTTTACAAAATTCATCAGACGGATATCCTTCTACATTTAATTCTGTTGAAATAGCATTACGTAATTCGTGCACATCACTATAACGAATATGACGAGCATCAGGACGAGGATGCACGGTAATTCCTTGTGCACCAAACCGCTCAGAATCCAAAGCGACTGTAAGAACATTTGGGATATCCCCTCCTCGTGAATTTCGAATTAATGCTATTTTATTAATATTTACACTTAAAACTGTCATTATATTGTTTATTAAAATTTAGAATGTAAATTTACATATATTTTTTAAATTACAAGATGATTGCACGCTCTCTCATATCACCAAGTATTTTGCCTCTACATGATTCAATGACCGAAAAAGAAGCAAAAAGCAAAATGAACTCGTACCGTTTATTTCACTTACCTGTTGTTAATAAACACAATATTTTTCTTGGATTACTTGCCGAAGAAGACATTATAAATGCATCTAAAACAACTATTCTCTCAAAACATCCCGAAAAATTTTTTGACGGAAAAGTATATGCACATCAGCATATTTTTGAAATTTACGATTTTATTTTCACACAAAATGTATCATGCGTTGCTGTTGTTGACGATAAAAATTTCTGCTTAGGTGTTATTACCTGCACTGATCTTATGAAATATTTCGGAAAAATTTCGGGATTACAAAATCGCGGTGCTATTATTATTTTAACAGTACTTGTGCAAGATTATAACCTTAGTCAAATTTCACGAATCATTGAAGAAAACGATGCGAAAATCGTAAGTTTATATTCAAACAGTAATGAAGATTCTACAAAAATGGATGTTATTCTTAAATTAAACACACACGAAATAAGTTCAATACTTCAAAGTTTTAATCGTTTTAATTACACAGTTAAAACCTATTTTGAAGGATATGACAAATTACAAGAAATGTATAAAAACAGAATTGATTCTTTACTTAATTATCTAAACATATAACATGGATTCTATTGCAATTTTTGGCACTTCAATAGCACATATTCATTTTAAAGCAATTCATTCTTTATTACAAACAATTTCAAATAAAGGAATTACAGTATATATTTATGAGCCTTTTCACGCTCATTTAAATTCACAAAGTACATCATTTTCGTATTCCACTTTTAAAAATATAAAAACTATCAACCCTCAGTGTGTTTTTTGCATTGGTGGTGATGGTACATTTTTAAAATGTGCTCATTTATTTTATAAACAAAAAACACCAATTTTGGGTATAAATTATGGAAAGTTAGGTTTTTTGGCTGATGTGCCACCCGAAAATATTGAAAAAGTAATTCAAGATATTCAGGACAAAAATTTCACAATACTTAAACGCAGCTTGCTTTCATATACTATTGAAACAAATAATACGAAAAAAAAGGGAATAGCCCTTAATGAAATTTCGCTACAAAAAAGCAACATTTTAAAATTAATAAAAATTAACACCTTTATTGATGACAGTTATTTTTGTTCGTTTTGGGCAGATGGAGTAATTATAAGCACCCCCACAGGTTCAACAGGATATTCGTTAAGTTTAGGGGGTCCGATAATAACACCAAACAGCAATTCTTTTATTATTCATCCTATTGCACCGCACACATTAAGTGTTCGTCCTGTTATAATTCCCGACACAAGTAAAATTGTTTTACAAGCCGAAGGAAACTATACAAATTTTTTACTTTCAAACGATTTCAAGAGCACGCTAATACACTCTCTTCCAAAGATATCTGTAGAAAAATCCACGAATACGGTAAACACTATTCAGCTTAATTCCATAACTTTTTTTGACACTTTACGTAAAAAATTAAATTTAGGGTTAGATGTACGAAAATAAGATTTATACTTTTTTTTTTGTTTTCATAAAATTTGATTATATTTTTACAAAAAATTTGACTGGTTAAAAATGAAGAAAATTCTCCGTTTTTTTATATATTTTGGAATATTCACTCACTTTACGTATTCTTCATTTGCTCAAGCTGATTGGCTTCGATACAGATATGAAATAAACGGAGGTATTGGACCATCATTTTTTCTTGGAGAACTTGGAGGTTCAAATGGTATTGGACGTAACAATATTCTTGACTTAAACTGGAAAGCAACTCGTATTGGTGGGCATTTTGGAGGAAGATATTTTTTACAAGAACGGATTGCGGTGCAAGGTTCATTTACATTTGGACTGATACATGGAAGCGACAAAAACACCAAAGAATATTTTCGTAGTTACCGAGATGTATCATTTCGCAGTCCAATATATGAATTTCATGGACGTGTAGAATATAAAATACGGAAAGAACGAGAAGGGCATCGATATGATTTGCGTGGTGTTCGCGGACAACGAGCAGTAAAGTTTGTTACCTATGCATTTGCGGGTGTTGGTGTGTATTATTTTAATCCTCAAGCAAAAATAAATGGAACATGGATTGATTTACGACCTATTGGAACTGAAGGACAAAATTTTATAGCAACCAGAAAGCCATATTCTCGCGTATCTATTTCTATTCCTGTTGGATTTCAACTAAAATATGTAGCAAATACAAAATGGGCGTTTTCGGCTGAAATTGGACCTCGTTTCTTATTTACCGATTATATTGACGATGTAAGTACAACCTATGCCAGTCCTGATTTAATTGCTGCAAATCAAACAACCGTTCCTTCTGACATTGCAAAAATTGCTGCAGACCCAGCATATGAAAGCAACATTCGTCCTGATGGTTCATACGCTTACTACAACGAGCAAAGAGGCAATCCCTACAACAATGATTTTTTTATGTTTGCAATGGTTACAGTCCATTACAAATTAAAAGCAAACAGAAACGGTTGGCCTAAATTCCAAAGATAATTTTACAAAAAACATACTTTATTATCTTTTATCTCGTTAATTTTCCAATTATTACATGCAAAATGTTACTTTTGCAAACAATTGAAAATAACAAGTAATCATTGTATGGTGTTACTACGAAAAAAAGATCTATTTCTTATACTGTTTTTGCTTTGCAGCATATTTGCTCACGCACAATTAAAAGAAGTAAATTTAGGGCTTTTTTTAGGCACATCACAATACAATGGTGATATAAATATGACAAAAGCGTATTATTCACCTCATTTTTCCTGTGGACTTCATGTAAAACAAGTATATAATTATCATTATACACTTCGATA
Organism: Bacteroidales bacterium; assembly: GCA_012519815.1. Lineage (GTDB taxonomy): Bacteria > Bacteroidota > Bacteroidia > Bacteroidales > UBA1715 > JAQICB01. Next base: position 5,078 of record JAAYPM010000116.1, on the reverse strand, counting down.
CGCCATATCATATATAGAACTTAAAGGATTCGACAAAGATTTCGACAATTTATTTCAATATCATAGAGGACACGAATTTTCTGATAATAATATTTATGAATTTACAGCACTCGCTGAATTCAATTTTTTTGAAGTTACCCCAGATCGCTCTGAAAAAAATATTTCTCCTTATGTTGTTGGAGGTATTGGTGTTTTTTACGCCAACGAATTAGAATGGTACCAAGTAATTAATTTTCCAATGGGACTGGGGTGTAAATTTAGAATTGCAGCTCGTGCAGAGTTAAACATAGAATGGGTTTTTCGTAAAACATTTACCGATAAACTTGATAAACTTGAATCATCGGGCATTGGATTGAAAAATTTTAAACAATATTCATTTGACAATACCAACGATTGGTATTCAACTATGGGAGTGTCTATTTTATTTAGCTTTCTTAATCCACAAAGTCCTTGTCCTGTATATTATAAAAAACCATATGACCTTGGAAAACGAAATAAATAAACATACTATTCCTCAACACATTGCTATTATTATGGATGGCAATGGAAGATGGGCAAACCTACGCGGTAAAACAAGACTGGTAGGACACCAAGAAGGAGCGTCAAGTGTTGATGCAATTGTTACAGCAGCAGCAGAATTGAAAATTAAATTTTTAACCTTATATGCGTTTTCTACCGAAAATTGGAATCGCCCGCCTACCGAAGTTAGCGGGCTTATGGAGCTGTTAGTGAACGCCTTACAAAAATACACAAAAAAACTTGTTGCAAACAACGTTCGTTTACTTACAATTGGCGACACTAAAAGCCTGCCAAAAAAAACACAAGAAAAACTAAACGAAACATTAGAAAAAACGAAACATAACACCGGATTAACCTTAGTTCTTGCTTTAAGCTATAGTTCACGATGGGAAATTACCGAAGCTTTTAAAAAACTTGCTCACGATTGTTGTAACAACTCTATTTCTGTTGATTCTATTACGCAAGAAACAATCTCAAAATATTTATGCACACATGATATACCCGACCCAGATTTGCTTATTCGCACAAGTGGAGAATACAGAATTAGTAACTTTTTATTATGGCAAATTGCATATGCAGAACTCTATTTTTCAGATGTGTTGTGGCCTGATTTTAAAAAAGAACATTTACTTGAAGCTATAAAAGATTATCAAAAAAGAGAACGAAGATTTGGAAAAACTGGAGAACAAATTAAATAAGCAATTATGACACACCTACAAAAAACTGTTACTTTTATACTTTGCAGCATTGTTTTTACACATGCGTTTAGTCAAACAAAACATGTTTTTAGTGAACCTAAACAATATACCATAGCTGGAATTACTGTTGAAGGTGCGAAAAATTTACAACACGCCCCAATTATTAAAACAACTGGATTGCAAGTAGGGCAAACAATTCTTATTCCAGGTCCACAAATAACACTTGTAATAGATAAATTATGGCAACAAGATTTATTTTCTGATGTAAAAGTATATGCTTCAAAAATTGAGGGTGATGCTATTTATTTAACAATATTTGTTCAAGAACGTGCCCGTTTAAACACATTAGAAATCACTGGTGTTAAAAAAAGTGAACAAGAGGATATCCGTGAACTTATTAATTTTAACCTCCACATGCAGGTTAACGAAAACAAAAAAAACATTGCTCTTAAAAAAATAAAAGATTTTTATATTGAAAAGGGGTTTTATAATGTTGATGTAACAATTACCGAAACTATAGATACTTCTTCGTTTAATCGATCGGATGTTGTAATTGCTATTTCAAAAAATGAACGCGTTAAAATACAATCAATATCATTTACCGATAATTCTGCGTTTAAAGACGCTAAATTGCGTAGATTCATGAAAAGCACAAAGCGTAAAGCATGGTATATTTTAAAACGCTCAAAATATGTCCCTTCTTTATATGAAGCTGACAAAGAAAAAATAATTGAGAAATATAAAAAACAGGGATATAGAGATGCTGAAATCATCAAAGATTCTGTATTTTTTATTGATTCTACATTAATGGCAATTGAAATTTCTATGCACGAAGGAGCACAGTATTTTTTCAGGTCAATTTCGTGGATAGGCAATTCGATATATTCTACGGAAATTTTAGAAAGACTTTTGAATATTCAAGCAGGAGATATTTATGACGAAGCACATCTGCAAGAAAGAATATATGGTTTAGACGGAGTTAGTTCTATTTATTTAGACAATGGATATTTGTTTTTCAATGCTGAACCTATTGAAGTACATGTGGAAAATGATTCGGTTGATATTCAAATTCGTATGTATGAAGGTCCACAAGCGGTTATAAATAAAATTATTGTACAAGGTAATACAAAAACCAATGACCATGTGATTTATAGAGAAATACGCACAAAACCCGGTTCATTGTTTAGTCGTTCCGATATTATAAGAACACAGCGTGAATTGGCTATGCTTGGCTATTTTGACCCAGAAACTATGGGAATAAACCCAAAACCAAACCCAGAAGATGGCACGGTTGATATTGAATATGTTTTGCAAGAAAAATCAAATGACCAAATTGAACTATCGGGAGGTTGGAGCGGTTCGTATCTTATTGGGTCGGTGCGTTTAGTGCTTAATAATTTTTCTACACGCAATATGTTTAAAGGTGATTATTGGAAACCTATACCTTCGGGAGACGGACAACAAATAAGTTTAAATGCTTCGGCAAATCCACGTTGGTATCAATATTACAGCTTCTCATTTACAGAACCATGGTTTGGAGGCAAAAAACCTAATGCACTGAGCTTTACAACATATTACTCAATACGAGCAAATGGAGCTGAACGGAAAAGTGCTGCATATGGCTCTTGGAAAACAGTTGGAGTTACCGTTGGTTCACAAAGAAGCTTAGAAAAACCTGATAACTTTTTTACCTTATATAACGATTTAAGTGCAAAAAAATATATTTTAAATAAATATTCATTCGGATTGCCAGCAGCGTTTCCTGATAGTATAACCACAAAAAGTATTGCTTTAGGAACGAGCTTTGGACGAAACTCTATTGACCAGCCGCTGTATCCTCGACGTGGTTCAATGTTTTCTGTACGACTTGAACTTACGCCACCACATTCTTTATTTCGAGATAACACAGACGAGGAATTAACACAAGAAATTGCATATAAATGGATAGAATATCATAAATGGACTTTCCGTTCAAAAATGTACACGCAAATTGTTGACAAATTAGTTTTGGAAACTCGTCTTGATTTTGGATTCTTAGCATATTACAATAAAAATTTCCGTTCTCCATTTGAAAGCTTTGATATGGGAGGTGATGGTCTGTCAAATATGACACAATACGGAATTGACATTATTCCTTTGCGTGGATATGGTGCAAGTTCTTTAACTCCTGCAAGCGGAGGAAATATTTTCAATAAATTCTCATTAGAACTGCGATATCCTCTTACATTAAAACCAGAAGCTACTATTTATGGCTTGGTGTTTGCTGAAGGAGGAAACGTGTGGTCAGAGTTTGAAAACTACAACCCTTTTAACATAAAACGCAGTGCTGGATTTGGAATACGAGTATTTATTCCTATGATGGGACTGCTGGGTTTTGATTTTGGATATGGTTTTGACAGATTAGATTCAAATCCAAATGCGTTAATTGGAGGGTGGCACCCAAGCTTTGTTTTAGGACAACAATTTTAAGTTTCACTCAAAAAAATTAAAAACATGAAAAAAGTAATTATTTTTTTATTTGTAGGTGTTCTCTCAATAGGAGCAACATTTGCACAACGTTCGGTTTTTGTTGACACAGATTATATTCTTAACAAAATACCTGCTTACAAAGAAGCACAAGAACAACTTGATAAAATAACGCTTGAATGGCAAACTGAAATTCAAAAACAAATTGATAATCTTGATAAAATGTATAAACAATATCAAGTAGATAAAGTACTGCTTTCAAACGATATGCGACAAAAACGCGAACAAGAAATTCTTGAAAAAGAAAAAGAAGTAAAAGAATTGCAAGTACGTAGATTTGGACCCGAAGGTGATAGATTTAAAAAAGAAGAAGAATTAATGCGTCCCATTCAAGACGAGGTATTTAACGCAATTAAAGCTATTGCCGAAGCTCAAAACTACGGATTTGTGTTTGATGCGAGTTCAAATGCTCTTTCGTTAATTTACACAGATAGCAAATTAGACATTAGCGATGATGTATTAAAAAAATTGGGATATATAAAATAATATTTATTTTTGTAAAAAATTAAACTAAAACAAACAACTATGAAAAAATTTCTGACAATTTGCACAACCCTATTACTTCTCTCAGGCATAAGCTATGCACAAACACAAAAGTTTGCTCATATAGATTTTGAAAAACTAATTGATGCAATGCCTGAAAAAGAAGTCGCACTTCAAACACTTCAAAAAGAATACAAAGAAGCTCAAAATATGATAGAAGAAATGAGTGTAGAGCTTAATAAAAAATACATGAATGCTCAAAAAAGTCTTGACACATTAAGTGCATTAGGCAGACAAATGCTTGAAGAAGAACTTATGCAACAACAGCAACGCATTCAAATGTATCAAACAAATGCAGAGCAGCGACTATCGGAACGAAGAGAATCTTTATTGAATCCAATACTGCAAAAAGCTCAAAATTCAGTAAAAGAAGTTGCTGAAAAAGAAGGATTTATTTATGTTTTTGACACAAGTGAAGGAAGCCAAATATTGTATTTTTCTGCAAAAAGTACAGATATACTTTCATTAGTAAAAAAACATTTAGGTATTACCGAATAATTTCACATTTATTATGTAATTTTAGGCTTGTCTTTTTATAGGCAAGCCTTTTTTATGAAAACTAATAGACAACATACAATTGGTGTATTTGATTCAGGTTTTGGGGGATTAACAATACTCAAAGAAATCATTCAACTTGCACCAGCATACAATTATATATATCTTGGCGATAATGCACGCACACCCTATGGTTCGCGTTCGTTTGAAACTGTGTATGAATACACATTACAAGCAGTAAAAAAATTATTTGATTTAGGCTGTTCTCTTATCATTATAGCATGCAACACCGCATCG
>JAAYPM010000115.1 GCA_012519815.1 Bacteroidales bacterium | reverse complement strand
TGCAACTGCCTCTTTATCAGAAATATCAATCTGTAAATATACATGTGATTCTGTTTGTTGTTTGTATGAGTCAAAAACTTTTTCTCTAATAAAAATTGCTTGTTTAGAAAGCAATGATGCTATAACAGGTTGAATTCTGCTATTTTTGGTGATATGTTGTAATTCTTTAATGCTACATGTTTCTTTGTGTGCAAGTATATTAAAAACAAGTTCTTCGGCATTTGAAAGTGTTTTGGTTTCTAAAAATGTGTTGTCATAATATACCACAGTTTCGCTTTCAAGTTTAAATCCTGATGGAAGAGCCGCTTTCATAACTTCTCCTAAACTGCACATATAATATTCCGAAATCCAATCCCACAGTTTAAATTGTTCGGAGGTTACTATAGGTATTGAATCTAAGCATGTATCAATTGATTTTATTTCATAGTTTTCGGGTTTATTGTCATGGAGAGAATAAACCAAAGCGGTAAATAGTTTTGTTTTACTAAATGGCACCAAAACTCTTGACCCTCGAACTACTTTGTTTTTAAGAGTTTGTGGTATTTTATATGTAAAAAGTATTGGAACAGAAAATGGGAGGATTACATCGGCATATTCTGTTTTTGCATGTTTCATAAAAAAATCTTAACCAAAAATACGTGAAAGAAATGATTTTTTTTCTGGTTTTTGAACAGTAAACGGATTTTCTTCAGACATAACAAACGGGTCGCCTTTGTTAATCATATTCCATGCATTAGACCAATCTATAAAACCACCAAGATTTTTATCATCAATAAACATATCGCAGTCGAGTTTTCGACTTACTTCTGTTTCGTTAAAAACTTCCTCGGGATAATTTTTATTAACTGCATAAAATTCAATGCCATGTTTTCTACAAAACTCAACGGCTTCATCAAGTCTTTGTCCGTATCGAACTGTCCATAATATTAATACATGTCCTTGTTTTTGGAGTTCTCGAAGAGTTTCAAATGCAAACATTTTTATTTCACCAATTTCAGGATATGCATGTTCTACAATTGTTCCATCAAAGTCCACTGCAATTTTCATAGTATATAGAATTTATTTGAGTGTAATAATTAATTGCCTAATTCCGAAAGAAACTTTATACGTACCATTCGCACTTCATCTTCGGAGTAGTCATCTTCTTCAAGTTCAGCAATAGCATCTGCAAGAGATTCATTATCGGTTTCGCGGAAATATTCAAAAATATCGTCAATTTGATCTTTTTCCATTACCGCATGTATATAGTAATCAATATTAATGCGTGTACCTGAATTTACAATTTTTTCAATTTCATCGAGCAATTCAGTAAGCGAAACTCCTTTTGACTCGGCTAATGTGTCAAGTGGCACTTTGCGGTCAATACTTTGAATTAGTTGCACTTTATTTCCCGATTTTTTAATTACCGATTTTACAATCATATCTTGCGGACGCTCAATGTCGTTGTCTTCGGTATATTTTGCAATAAGTTCAATAAATTCTTTTCCAAACTTTTGTGCTTTACCTTGCCCTACACCAATTATGTTTGTAAGTTCCTCTATTGTAATAGGATACTGAACTGTCATATCTTCAATAGAAGTATCTTGAAAAACAACAAAAGGGGGTACTCCATGTTTTTTTGCAACTTTTTTGCGTAAATCTTTGAGTAAATTAATAAGAACAGGGTCCATAGAACTGGTGCCAGAGCCAGCATTTGCATCTATATCATCTTCCTCATAATCATGATCTTCGGTAATTGGGAATGAATGAGGATTTTGTAAAAATTCTTTTCCTAAATCAGTTAGTTTAAGCAAACCATAGTTTTCAATTTCTTTATCAATAAACCGTGCTATTAATAATTGTCGAATAACCGCATGCCATGTTTTAATGTCGTGATTTTTTCCACTACCAAATAATTCAATTTTATGGTGTTGATATGTTTTGATTTCCGAACTTTCTTTTCCAACTAATATTTCGGCAATATGATTTGCTTTAAAGCGTTCGCGAACAGCAAGAATAGTGCGAAGTGTAAGTATAACAAGCTCTTTTCCTTCGCTTTGTTTTTTTGGGTGTAAACAATTATCACAATTACCACAATCTTCCTCTAAAATTTCACCAAAATAATGCAATAATTGACGAACTCTACACACACTTGATTCAGCATACGAAGAGGTTTCTAACAGCAATTGTTTTCCAATTTCCTGTTCTGCAATTGGTTTGCCTTGCATAAATTTTTCGAGTTTCAAGATATCTTTATAGCTGTAAAACGATATACATTTACCTTCGCCGCCATCTCTACCTGCTCTACCTGTTTCTTGATAATATCCTTCTAAACTTTTTGGAACATTATAATGAATCACAAAACGCACATCAGGCTTGTCTATCCCCATACCAAATGCAATTGTAGCAACAATTACATCAACATCTTCCATTAAAAACATGTCTTGATTTCGCGAGCGTGTATGAGCATCTAAACCAGCATGATAGGGAAGGGCTTTAATACCATTTACCACCAAAACTTCGGCAAGTTCTTCAACTTTTTTTCTGCTTAAACAGTAAATAATACCTGATTTTCCATTGTTTTCTCTAATAAAGCGAATTATTTGCTTTTGTGTATTTGTTTTTTGACGCACTTCATAATACAAATTTGATCTTCGAAATGATGATTTAAACACCGTTGCATCTAACATTCCTAAGTTTTTTTGAATATCATGTTGAACTTTTGGTGTTGCTGTTGCTGTTAAAGCAATAATTGGTGCTCGTCCAATTGTTTCCACTATTGGTTTAATTCTCCTATATTCTGGTCTAAAGTCATGCCCCCATTCCGAAATACAATGTGCTTCGTCAATTGCATAAAACGCTATTTTTAACTCTTGTAAAAACGCAACATTATCATCTTTTGTGAGCGATTCAGGAGCCACATATAGTAATTTTGTTGCCCCACTTTTCACATCATCTTTTACTTGTTGTATTTCACTTTTGTTAAGCGAAGAATTTAAAAAATGTGCTATTTTATTATTCATACTAAACCCTCGCATTGCATCAACCTGATTTTTCATAAGTGCAATGAGTGGCGATATAATTATTGCCGTGCCATCAAGAAGAAATGATGGCAATTGATAACAAAGTGATTTGCCACCACCTGTAGGCATTAACACAAAAGTGTCGTTACCCGCAAGTAAATTTAAAATCACATCACGTTGATTCCCTTTAAATGAATCGAATCCAAAATTTTGTTTTAAACAAATTAATAAATCTGCTTCTGTAAACTCTGTCATTATAATAAACTTTATAGTACGGTTATGTATGTTTGCATCACATAAATTATTGAGTTATGCATAACCGATATGAAAATAGCCAATTTTTTGTAATAAAAACAATAAAAACAAAGAATAATAAATACTTTTGTAATTATAAATTTATATAATATTTTTCATTAAAAAAAATAAAAAAAACATTTTGAAAGATTTTTCACATATTATTCATATTGCAAAGCAAACGATATCTCTCGAAGCTCAATCTGTAACAGCTTTACAGGGATATATTGATGATAGCTTTGCAGAAATAGTATTACAGATTCTTAATTCTAAAGGACGATTAGTGGTGGCAGGTGTTGGAAAAAGTGCACATATTGCGGCAAAAATTGTTGCTACATTAAATTCTACAGGAACGCCTGCGTTATTTATGCATGCTACTGAGGCTATTCATGGTGATTTAGGAATGATACAAAAAGATGATGTGGTGCTTTGTGTTTCACGAAGCGGAAATACGTCTGAAATAAAAGTGCTTGTGCCTTTATTAAAGCGAGGTGAAAATACATTGATTGCAATGGTTTCTGAACGTAACTCATATTTGGCCGAAAAGGCTGATTATGTTATACATGCACATGTTGAACGCGAGGCATGTCCGTTTAATATGGCTCCAACAAGTAGCACAACTGCACAACTCGTAATGGGCGATGCTCTTGCAATGTGTTTGCTTGAACTACGAAAATTTACGCCACAGGATTTTGCAAAATATCACCCCGGAGGTGCACTTGGAAAACGTATGTATTTGCGTGTGTGTGATTTAATGGACGAAAAGAAAAAACCTCAGGTGCTCCCAACACAATTAATATCCGAAGTAATTATTGAAATATCATCAAAACGACTTGGTGCAACGGCTGTGGTAAACACACAAAATGAATTAGTAGGAATTATTACCGATGGCGATTTACGAAGAATGTTGCAAAAATCAACCGACATTTCAAATTTGGTAGCAACCGACATTATGTGTGCTACGCCAAAAACTATTTCTGAAGATGAACTTGCTGTTGAGGCTTTTCAAATAATGGAACAAAATAGCATTACGCAATTAATTGTTGCAGATGAAAATACGTATTTAGGCATGATTCATCTTCATGATCTTATAAAAGAAGGAATTGTATAGATATGATACATGAAAAACATATAGAAATTATGGCCCCCGTGGGGTCATATGAATCTCTTATGGCTGCTATTCAGGCTGGTGCGGGGGCGGTGTATTTTGGTGTAGAATTATTAAATATGCGTGCACGTTCTGCAAATAATTTTACTATAGATGATTTGATAAATATTGTGGCTGTCTGCAATGAGCATGGTGTAAAATCATATCTTACAGTTAATACCGTATTGTATGATTCTGATATGAGTACGCTAAAAAAAGTAATTTCGGCGGCAAAACAATATGGAGTTACTGCAATTATTGCATCAGATATTGCTGCAATTCAATATGCTCGCGAGCAAAATGTTGAGGTTCATATTTCTACACAATTAAATATTTCGAATATTGAAGCAGTGCGATTTTTTGCTCGATTTGCAGATGTAATGGTGCTTGCTCGTGAATTAACTCTTGTGCAGGTAAAACAAATATATACTGCTATTCATGAACAAAATATTACTGGACCATCGGGGGATTTGGTGAAAATTGAAATGTTTGTGCATGGTGCGTTATGTATGTCTATTTCGGGTAAATGCTATTTGAGTTTACACGAACAAAATGCTTCGGCAAATAAAGGTGAATGTATGCAAACATGCCGAAAAGCATATATAGTTACCGAAAAAGAAAGTGGCAAAGAACTCGAAATTGATAATGAGTACATTATGTCGCCAAAAGATTTATGTACTATTGGATTTATTGATGAATTATTGCACGCAGGTGTTTCGGTTTTTAAAATTGAAGGACGTGCACGTTCCCCAGAATATGTGAAAACGGTAACGAAATGTTATTCCGAGGCGGTGCAATCGTATTTTGAGGGAACATATACAGAACAAAAAATTGCAGATTGGGAAGAACGCCTTGCTCGTGTGTTCAATAGAGGATTTTGGAACGGATATTATCTCGGTCAGCGATTGGGCGAATGGAGTAAAAATTATGGAAGCAGTGCTACTACTCGAAAAATGATTGTAGGAAAATGTTCTAATTATTTTTCGAATATTCGGGTTGCCGAATTTCAAATACAGGCAGGAGAACTTGCTGTTGGTGACGAAATTCTAATTATTGGTCCAACAACAGGTGTGGTTGAACATATTGTAGAAGAAATTCGTGTTGATTTACAATCAGTATCAAAAACAAAAAAAGGTGAAGTGTGCTCAATGCCTGTGTCTGAATTGGTACGGCGTGGCGATACATTATATAAAGTTGTTACAAAAGAATAAATTGTAAATTATAAAAAAGTAGTATATATCATGTATGTTATTGACTTTTGTGCAATTAAGTCTTTGAAAAATGCAAAATAATAAAAAAGATATACATGTTGTGTTTTTATCGTCATGGTATCCTACTCGAATGCAACCAACGAATGGGGATTTTGTTGTTCGGCACGCACAAGCTGTTTCGGCATTTTGCACAACTTCGGTAATTCATCTTGCCTATGATGCAAATCTCACTACTTTTTTTCAACTTGAAAAACGTGAATCTGCAACTGTTTCGGAATATATCTATTATTTTCGTCTTCCATGCTATGCAAAATTGCTTAAACCAATGTGGTTTTTGTTGATGTATCGCAAGGCTATTCGCACATATATTGCAACAAATGGAAAACCGCATCTTGTGCATGTAAATGTTATGTTTCCTGTGGTTATAGTTGCTTTTTTGTGTAAACTATTATACAAAATTCCGTATGTAATAACAGAACATTGGACAGGCTATTTGGCTTCTGCGTCTCAATCGTTAGGGCGTTTTAAAAAATGCTATGTTAGATTTTTTTCGCGAGCAAGTTCACGTATTATGCCTGTGAGTAACGATTTACAGCGTGCATTACAAAGTCATGGTGTTAAAGGAAAATATTCGATTATTCACAATGTTGTAGATACTTCGTTGTTTTTTCCGTCAAAAATAAAAGATACAGCACACATTCGCATTATGCACATATCGCATCTTCGCAACGAACATAAAAATATAGTGGGTATTTTACGTGTGTGTGCACAAATTTTCACTACAAATCCTCATGTTATTTTACAAATAGTATCAGAAAATAACCCTTCGTATGTGCAAGAATATATACAGGAATTGGGTATTCAAAATAATGTGCAGTTGTTAGGCTACAAAAACAGGCAGGATTTAGCAGCTGTATTGAGCAAAGCATCGTATTTACTGCTGTTTAGTAATTATGAAAACTTTCCTTGTGTTATTGTAGAAGCTCTTGCGTGCGGAATTCCTATTGTAAGTAGTAATGTAGGGGGAATTTCCGAACATGTTTCCGAACAAAATGGATTACTTGTAGAGGCAGGAAATGAAACAGAGTTACGTACTGCCATTGAACGTATGAATAATACGTATATGAATTATGATTCGGCATTGTTACATGCGTATGCTGTACAGCATTTTAGCTATTATTCGGTTGGTGCAAAAATATATGATGTATATAAAGAAATAGTAAAATATGATTAAAAATATTGCCAATACATTTTTTGTACGTGTAATTCATGCAATTATTTCTTTCCTTGTTGCTATTGTTATTTCACGCTATTTAGGTGCCGAAATAAAAGGACAACAGGGGTTGATTTTAACAACTATATCGTTGCTCCATATTATTATGTGTTTGGTAGGTTCTGGGGCAATTGTATATTTAGTACCTCGCATGGATTATTCTAAACTGTGTGTTGCATCATATATATGGCTTATATGTATGAGTGTGCTTTTTTATATTTTTTCTCCATTAATTACCGTATTGCCACAAGGCACAGCGTTACATATTACGTTACTTACTGTACTTCTTAGTTTGTCAAATTTTCATATTAGTGTGCTTGTTGCAACCGAAAAAATAATAATTGCCAACTCTATAGTACTTATTCAAATAGCTATTCAAATAGGTGTTTTATGTTTTGCAATTTTTGGCATGAATGTTTTTTCCATACAATCATATCTTTATTCATTATATGCAGCATACATAATTTCGTATGTTTTGGCACTTCGTATTTCGCATAAACACATTTCATTTTGTTTTACAAAGCTTACTTTTTCAGGAATTATTGAGGGCGGAAAAAAATTATTACGCTATGGTTTTTTCAATCAACTTGATGTATTTGCACAAGTATTAAGTTTTCGATTTAGTTATTATATTCTTGCTTTGTATGCCGATGAAAAAGTGGTGGGAGTGTATTCTATTGCTGTTTCTATTGCAGAATCTATTTGGCTTATTTCTCGTAGTATTAGCATGGTTCATTATGCCCGCGTTGCAAACACCGAAAACTTTGAAAAAAACAGTACTTTAACCTTGTTATTTATAAAAACTTCTACTATTCTTACTTTTGCAGCATTAGGAGTTGTGTTGCTGTTTCCTGCAGATGTGTATGTATATATTTTTGGAGCTGAATTTTTTGCAGTAAAAACTATTGTATGGTATATAGCTCCGGGCGTTTTGTTTTTTAGTGCATCATTTATGATTAGTAGTTTGTTTTCGGGTATAGGAAAGCAACACATAAATAGTATTGCAAGTATTGTTGGACTTATTGTAACGATTGTTGGGGCATATATATTAATTCCAAAATATGGATATATTGGAGCAGCAATAACAGCAAGTTTTTCATACTGTGCTACAACCATTGTGAAAATTATTTATTTTCAGAACAAAACACATTTTTCTCTGCGTTCATATTTTCCCTCTAAGCAAGATTTTCAAACATTTAAACAGATTGTTTCACAAAAAAAAGGCAGTATGTAAAAACACACTGCCTTTTTTGTATATCGATTATTGAAAAATTATTTTACAATTTTCTTAGTTTCAACAGCACCGTTTGCGTATTCAATTTTAATAAAATACACGCCAGCACCAAGTTCTTCAATAGATTGTACTGTTTGTAATACTACACCTGTAGCAGAGTAAACAGTAATAGCATATATTGAATTATCAACAACTTCAATATTTGTTGGAGGAGTTGATGGGTCAATAATTGTAGCAGTAAAATTAGTTAATGATAGTTGAATTACACTGCTTGCTGATTTTGCCATTACTACAATGTTTTGATTGTTCGCAGATGTTCCAACAGGAGCTTCTAAAATAGTAACGTCAATAGTAATATCAAATTCTTCACCAGCAATAATTTCAGTAATATCAGCATCTGTAAACGCACTTAATTCTGTCCACCATGCGTTTGCAGCATCTTCAGAACCATCAACTACTACTACTTGTAATTCAGTGAAATTTACATCAGATACTCCTTTTAAATTTACGCGTACCACATCATCAACAGCAACAAGCGGTGTTGCTTCTAATTTTGTAAATATGCCTTGTTTTGTTCCAGAACCATTATCTGTTAATACTGTTACTCCTGCTCCTGGTTTCAATATAGAAACAGTATATTCTGTAAGAGTTAATGTAATGCTTGTTCCTGTTCCATCAGCACCTGCAAGGGTAGCATTGTTTCCGTCAAACACTAATTTTGGGTCTCCAGTATCAGTAACATTAAGATCTACCTCAAAAGAAAACGGTGTTCCTGCAGTAACAGAACCAAATGTTTTAAAACCAGCTAACTCTTTCCAATGTGCGGGAGGAGCATCATCAATAAGAGCTACTTGAAAACCTGTAATGTCTTGATTTGCAGTTCCTGCAATAGTAACGGTAATAACATCACCTATTTCAGGAGTGTACGTTGCTACCTTTGAAGCATCTTTCCCTTGATAATTGATAACAGGGTCTCCACTTCCATATGAATTCCAAGGCAAAGTAATTGTTTGTGCAATTGCTCCTATGCTAAATAAAGCAATAGCAAAGAGCGATAGTAATGTTTTTTTCATAAGTAATACATTTAAAATTAATATAAAGTAAAATCTCTCCTCCTAATTTCACAGAGGAAATTAAGAAACACAAATATATAAAGAAACAATTAATTATATTTATCTTTACCCAAGTAAATTTTAAATAAATAATGTATGAAAACAAAACACATTTTTTTTATGAGCATGTTTTTATTTGCTCTTGCACAATCACCGCGAGGATATTCGCAAGTTGTTACAAATCAGGATGAAATATTGCCAGTAATTGAGTTAACAGGTACGGCAGAAAAGGAAATAGTCCCCGATGAAATTTATATTTTTATTACCTTAATGGAGCGGTTCGATGGAAAAAATAAAATTACAATTGAATCTCAAGAACAAGCGTTACGCCAAGGTATTGCAGATTTAAACATTCCTCTTGATAATCTTTTTCTTGCTGATGCAAACTCAAATTATGTGTCGGTAAAATGGCAAAAAAAAGATGTAATTGCAAAAACAAATTACACGCTTAAAGTAAGTAATGCTGTTTTGGTAGGGCAAGTGTTTGAGTTGCTTGATAAACTTCAAATACAAAATGCACAAATTTCTCATGTTAATCATTCTCGTTTAGAAGAGCTAAAAAAAGATGTTCGCATTGAAGCTATTGAGATGGCAAAACAAAAAGCTGATTATTTATTAGAAGCTATTGGACAAAAAACAGGTAAAGCTTTATATGTTCGCGAAGATAATTATCATATGCCAGTTGCTCGGTATGTTAATAATGTACAAGAATATGTTCCTATTGGATATAATGCGTCTAAAAGTGAGGACGTGCAGGATATGCCAATGATACAGTTTAAAAAAATAAAAATATCGTCAAGTGTATATGTGCGGTTTTTAATAGAATAAAGAAAAAGCAGTACTACTGCTTTTTCTTTATTTCATGTTGTATTACTTCGAGTATTGTTTCTGGCGGAAGCCTTTTTGCTATAATTTTTTTCTGTGAATCTAACACATACGCTACGGGCGTACTGTAAATGTCATAATACGTTCTGAAATTAGTATTTTGATAGGGGTCAAATAAATGGATACCAGTTTTATCTATTCCTCTTTCAACTATATATTCTTTCCATTTTTCCATGTCGGTTTGTGTGTAAATATATATGCTTACCACTTTTTTGTCTTGTAGTTTGTTTTTTGTGTATAAATTATTCCATTCAGGAAGAATTTTTTTACAATGTCCACAATCAATATCATAAAAATATATAACTACAAAGTCAGCCTCTATTGAGTTGAGCTGTACCCATTGATTCTGATTAGAATATAACAATAAATCTGGGGCTAACGCACCAATTCTATTTCTCGACATTTTTTGGTATCTGTCTGTAATTTGTGCCATATATGCAGAATCGTTTATAATACGTTCTGGAATTTTATGTGAAATGTAGTATTGCTCCATTAAATACACAAAAATATTGTCGAATCCCATATATTTTGGATTTTGGTATTTCATAAATAAAGTATGAAGTGTGTAATAATACATTTTACCTTCGTATCCTTTTTTCTCTTCAACAATAATACGAGTAAGCAGTTTATCTACTTCTGGAATAATTGAATCGGGGATTTGCACTAATTCTTTATCAAAAAATTGATTTATTTTCATCTCATACACAGGGCTGCGTAGCAATCGTTCGTCGGCAAAGTTTACACGGTCAAAGAAATGAGTACGCATATAATTGTATTGAAACAATGAATCGGTAATAGTTCCGTGTTCGTCTCGAGGGAAATCGGGAACATCAAGCTCACGCATTGTATTAAGTATTGATGTTAAAAACGATTTTGGATATTTTGAGATGATATTATCTTCGTATGCAAGTTGTTGTGTGCGTATCTCCTCTAATTCAGCACGTATTATTGTAATAGAATCGCGTTGCTTTTTGCGTTCTTTTGCACTGAATTTTGTAGTATCTTCTATGCCATAATAGTAACGAAGTTTATCAAACAAGGGCTTGCGTTTTATGTAAAAATCGGAACTTATTTTTTGATAATCATTAAAAACAGTGTTTTCTGAAGAACCTTCAATTTTAAGATTTTGAAACAAATCAGCTGTGTCGGTAGTAACTTTAAAATGTTGTTCTTTATCTACAATTATTTCAAAAAATCGCATATCGGGTGTAAGCACCAAATACATACCCGATGGAAGGGCTGTGTCGCCTTGAAAAACACCTTTTCCTTTCGCATCAACGCGAATAGTGTCTGCAACTAATTTTTTGTTTCCGTAATGATGCCCAAGAATAAGGGTAGTGTCTTTTAGTCCTTTAACTTGCACATCAATTTTATGTCCTTTTTGTGCAAAACCGCCAACTGTTATTCCAAAAAATGCTGTGAATAGTAAAAGTTTTTTCATTGGTAAATTTTTTATGTTAATGTATAAATAACGTGTATGTTTTTGTATTATTTTATCGTATTCTATTAATAGATTTCACTAATTCATCGTCTTTTTTTATACCGCGTATAGCAAGCCAGTCAAGCACCAAGGTAATACCTATAAAAAGTGTGCCTGTTTTTGGCGTAATTGAAAAAGTTGCATTAGTTGTTGAAAGTATATAGGTATAATATGCAAGAATTGCCAAAATAGTACATTTTAAAATCATAGCATATCGTATTATTTTGATTTGCAGTAATCGTTTTGAAAACAAAAAGATAGAAACAATAATGCCAATTGCAATGGCAATAATAGTAATGCCAATTGTTTTAATCGAAACACTTTCTTCAAGAATATCTGATTCATAATTTGCAATTTCAAAAGCGTTAATGCACACAGAACCAGTGTTGTCAGAGATTTGCAAAAAAGGAATAAAAAGAGTGCTTATAATTAAAAGTGCCGAAATGAGTAAAAAAATCGATTGTTTACGTTGAATCATAGTATAAAAATTAGTCGTTATTCATAAAATTTTGTGATTGCATTATTTTAAGAAGCGATTTTGAAATTGATTTATTTGTTGCAGTTGTGTATCGTTTTTTTGTGAATACTTCTGCTAAGTTATTTACATTACTTTCTTCTACAAATTGCTTGTATAGTTCGCTTGCTTCTTTTTCGGAATATAAATCTGAAATTTCTTTTTCAGAAAAATCTTGATATGTTTCCTTGTGCGAAATTGCTCGTAAAGGTAGCCTGTCGGTAATTTCTGGAGTTTCAGCAGGATATCCCATTACAACTGTGGTTACAGGAAACACTAATTTTGGTAATTTTAAAATATCAATAATAGCATCGGTACAATAGTTTGTTGTTCCTAAATAACAAATGCCAAGTCCTTCTGATTCAGCAACAATACATGCGTTTTGGGCAGCAATTATTGCATCAATTGTAGCAGTATAAAAGCTTGAGAAATTATCATATCCCGGTTCTGCATTTCTGAGTGAACACCAATACGAAAAACGATGTAAATCAGCACAAAACGTGAGTATTACAGGAGCTTCTTCTACCATTTTTTGATTAAAATGTCCCCGTGCACATAATTCAGCTTTTCGTTGTTTGTCTTTTGTAATTATGATTGAATATAATTGCATATTTCCTGTATTTGAAGCACGTGATGCCCCTTCAATAATTTTATCTAATACCGATTCGGGAATAGGTTTTTGTAAGAAATTTCGGATAGAACGATGTTCAAAAATTGGATTCATATTTTTTATTTATTTTGAACAAATGTACAGATTTTATTGTTTTGTAATAAATTTAGAGGTCAAAAAATCATAATTCTATAATCTTTATTGTATCTTTATAAAAAAAAGAGATTGAATATAGCTCTGATTAAAAAAAAAATGTATTTTTGAATAATCGATAATTTAAAATAGAAAGAAGATGAAAAAAATAATGATTGTTTGTGCGGTTTCTGTGGCTATTGCTACGTTGGTTGGTGCGTGTAAAGTTGCTGATCCATGTCCTGCATACCCTCATGAAACAAGTGTTGAGCAAGTTGAGTCAAGAATATAATCCTTCTCGCATAATAAGGCACGCCTTAGTGCACGGGATTTTTCTTCTTTGTTTTTTTTCAAATCACGTACATGGTCAAGGTGATATACAAGACGATGTACGTGTTTTTTATGGAAATGAGTTTACTGTTTCTATAGCTGCTAATACTAACGGATTCGGTATTGGTAGTAGGTATGCTATTCGAAAAGATGCACGTACGAAATATTTTTATGAGTTTCAGGCATCAAATATTCGACATTCTAAAGAAATTGGAATTATAGCCGATGTTGGTGCAAGATTAGTGTATGGTAAAAATAATAGCACCTATTCTATGGCGTTTTTGTATGGCAATCAATCAGAAAAATTTAGCAAACTCGATAAAGGCTCTGTTGCAATTCGATATATTACGTTTTTTGGTGCTGTTTTAGGTATCGAAAAACCGTATTATTATGTAGTAGATGTTAACAATCGTG
The DNA here is from genome assembly GCA_012519815.1 of Bacteroidales bacterium. GTDB lineage: Bacteria > Bacteroidota > Bacteroidia > Bacteroidales > UBA1715 > JAQICB01. The sequence goes on along the minus strand of JAAYPM010000115.1, from coordinate 6,877 downwards.
TGTATGAACGTTTTGATGCTTCAACCACATCTAAGTATGGCAGAGCTCCTTTTTTTGTAGGCTTTGGCGAAATTTCTCTTGTTCCAGGCTTGACAACAGGAACGAGTGTGAATTTTGAGTTTAGTAATAAAAATAAAATGATTCAAGCTCTTGAATTTGGTGCTCAAGTACAAGTATATCTTCGAAAATTAGAAATTATGTACGAAGCTCAAAACAACTTTATTTTTCCCTCATTTTTTGTGTTATATCGATTCGGGAAAGCACTTACACTATAATTTATCAAGTAATGTTTTAATATACGCATCGTGCGAATCACTTACAGGAACTAATGGAAGCCGTACATGTTTTTCGCAAATACCTAAATGATGGAGTGCTGCTTTTACGCCTGCCGGACTGCCTTCTGTGAATAAACTATCGGTAAATTCAATTAAATGCAAATGCAGTTTTAGTGCTTCGGTAAAATTTTGTTGCAATCCAAAACGCACCATATCTGAATATAATTGAGGTACAGCATTGGCGGTAACAGAAATAGCTCCGTGTGCTCCTAAAGAAAGATGAGGTAAAATAATAGAATCATCACCACTTAACAATAAAAAATCTTCGGGAATACCACGTTTTATATAGGTGAATTGCTCCACAGAAGGCGAGGCTTCTTTAAGACCAATAATAGTATCAATTTCGTGTGCAATTTTAATAGCGGTTTCTGCTTCTATATTACAACCAGCACGTCCAGGAACATTATATGCTATAATAGGTATATTGCTTGCTTGGGCAATTGTTTTATAATGCTCAAATATTCCTCGTTGATTGGGTTTATTATAATAGGGAACCACCGACAATACCGCATCACATGTGGTAGGGTCAATTTCAGAAATAGATTCTGCAATTTCAGCAGTGTTGTTTCCACCGCAGCCCACAACTATAGGAACACGTTTGTTCACTTTTGAAACAACAAACGCTAATATGTCTTTTTTTTCTTGTTGAGTAATCGTTATGGGTTCGCCTGTAGTACCAAAAACTACAATAAATTCAACCCCACCAGCAATAAGGTGTTCTAATAATTTTTCTAAACGAGGATAATCTACTTGTTTTGTTTCTGTAAAAGGAGTAACAAGAGCAACTCCAGTTCCGTGTAGTTTTTTTTGAATCATACGTGTATAAGGTTTCATACTTTAGAAACTTGTATCATCGACAAATATACAAGAATTTGTGTGATTAAATAATCAATTGTTTTTTCCTTTTTAATGTTAATCATTAAATCATGATTTTTTATGATGTCTGTATATGTTCCAACGCGAAAATCTGCATTTGAAAGTTGAGTAATATATTCAAATGGATATGACGAATGTATAGAAATATTTAATAAAACATCAAATTTCTTTGAAATAAAAGTTTGTAAAAAATTACTTTTCGGCACTCCATACCATGTAAAATCGTGTTTTGAAAAATATACTATATTTTCATCTGTTGGTATTGCTTCTAATTTCTTTTTGTTGCTTATAAATCCTATTGCTTCTACCGTAACATCATGCTTTTTTATGAGCGTGTTTATGCAGTCCACAACATGTTTTTCGGTGTTTTGTTCGCTTGCATCAAATATAATTCCTACTGTTTTTGCAGAATCTAAATTATGTGCTTGAACTACACGTACATGCCGTTTGACTTTATATGACAATATCATCTTGCCAATAAACTCTTTAATATATCCTATTTTTTTCACCTTGCAATAATACAAAAAACAGAGGATTTGATACGCTTTAAGCAGAAAAATATAAATACTTTTGCTGTTATATTATTTTATGTAAATTTTTCGTGAAAAATGTAATCTTTTTTTGATACAATTGTCAAAGTAAAATGCAGACATTGTTATTTTTTGTAGTTTTACATACATGAAAATTGTAACATTGCATTAAATATAAAAAAAATAAAAAAACGAACAGATGAAAATTGAAAAAAATGTAGTGGTTTCATTAAGTTACACTCTAAAAAATGAAACAGAAAATGGTGATGTTATAGAAATATGTGATGCAAAAAAACCTCTTGAGTTTGTATATTCAACAGGTTCTATGCTTCCTAAATTTGAAGAAAACATTCTTGGATTACAACAAGGAGATAGTTTTGAATTTACGCTTTCTCCCGAAGATGCCTACGGCACGCAAAATCCGCAAGCATTGGTTACGGTAAAAAAAGATATTTTTGTTATCGATGGAATGTTGCGTGAGGATTTACTTGCAATTGGCAATGTGCTTCCTATGAAAAACGAAGCGGGGCAAGCTATGAATGGTGTGATAAAAGAAATTGATCATGCTACCGAAAATGTTGTTATTGATTTCAATCATCCTCTTGCTGGAAAAACATTGTTTTTTACGGGAAAAATCGAATCGCTTCGCGAAGCTTCTGAAGATGAAATTGCAAACGGTTTGGCTCAAAGTGCTTGTGGAGGAGACTGTTCGTGTTCTGACTCAAGTGCTGCTTGTAATGACAATCCAGCTGGTTGTGGAGCAGGTTGCGGTTGTTAGTAAAAAACAACTTCATTGTTATATTATAAAGTGTTATTGAGCAAAATATGATGCAAAACAGTATTTTGACTATTGTATTTTAGTGCTTTTTTTTTCGTAACACTTTCAAATGAAAGTACTTTTAACGCATAAAAAAAAAGAATATGATTCATGATTTAGATACAATAAAACGTGCGTATGCTACTATAAAAGAACGTATTGCGTTTTTAAGTGCGCATGATGTTGGTCCGCTTACGCTTACCGAGAAAATTCTTTTTTCTCATTTACATGATTCAGAATTAGCAGATGTTAAAAATATTGTGCGGGGCAAAACGTATGTAACTTTTAGCCCTGATAGAGTAGCTATGCAAGACGCAACAGCACAAATGGCTTTGTTACAATTTATGAATGCAGGAAAAAAATCGGTGGCAGTGCCTTCATCGGTACATTGCGATCATTTAATTGTTGCACATAGTGGCGAAAAAAACGATTTGCAATATGCACAACAACATAATGCTGAGGTGTATGATTTTTTGCAAAGTGTATCTAAAAAATATGGAATAGGATTTTGGAAACCAGGTTCGGGAATTATTCATCAAATAATACTCGAAAATTACGCATTCCCTGGTGGTTTACTCATAGGAACAGATAGTCATACAGTAAATGGCGGAGGCTTAGGGCTTGTTGCTATTGGTGTTGGTGGGTCTGATGCGTCTGATGTTATGGCAGGAATGCCTTGGGAATTAAAAATGCCTAAAATTATTGGAGTAAAACTAACAGGCACTTTATCTTCATGGGCATCGCCAAAAGATGTTATTTTAAAACTTGCTGGTATTTTAACAGTAAAAGGTGCCACAAATTCTATTATTGAATATTTTGGCGAAGGTGCAGAGCGTATTTCTTGTACTGGAAAAGCTACTATTTGTAATATGGGAGCCGAAGTGGGGGCTACAACATCTTTGTTTGCGTACGACAATTCTATGCGAGATTATTTACATTATACCCACCGAAGTGAATTAGTTGCTATGGCTGATTCTATTAGTGATTGTTTACGCCCTGATGATGAGGTGCTTGCCGAACCAGAAAAATTTTATGACTCAATTATTGAAATTAATCTGTCTGAATTAGAACCGTATATAAATGGTCCGTTTTCGCCAGATGTGGCAACGCCTATTTCTGAATTTACACAAAGAGCAGTTGCTGAAAAATGGCCACTTGATTTAAAAGTAGGATTAATAGGATCGTGCACAAATTCATCGTATGAGGATCTTTCAAAAGCTGCTTCAATTGCCAAACAAGCGGCTGAAAATCAAATTGATGTTACAACACAGTTTTTGATTACTCCGGGGTCTGTTATGGTAAAAGATACCGCTCAACGTGACGGTATTCTTGATGATTTTCGTGCTATTGGTGGTGTGGTGCTTGCCAATGCATGTGGACCATGTATAGGGCAGTGGAAACGAGAAAATGAAAATCCCGATGAGAAAAATTCTATTATTACCTCGTTTAATAGAAATTTTGCAAAACGAAATGATGGAAATCCAAATACATTTTCGTTTGTGGCATCGCCTGAAATTGTTACGGCTCTCACCATTGCCGGACGAATTAATTTTAACCCAATGGTAGATACCATTACAACAAAACAAGGCACTCAGTTGTTACTTAAAGCTCCTTCTGGAGATATAATTCCTCAAAAAGGATTTAAAAAAGTTGATGCAGGCTTTGTGCCGCCAAGTTCTTTGTATCAAAATGAAGAGGTAGTAATTAATCCTCAATCGGAACGATTACAACGTCTTGAACCCTTTGCACCTTGGAATGGAAATGATATAGAAAATGCTCCGCTTTTATTAAAAGCACAGGGAAAATGTACAACCGACCATATTTCTATGGCTGGTCCGTGGCTCCGTTTTCGAGGTCATTTAGAAAATATTTCTAAAAACCTATTAATGGGAGCTGTAAATGCGTTTACCAACGAAACAAATTCTGTGTATAATGTTCTTACAAAAACTTACCAAGAGGTTTCTACTGTGGCAAAAACATATAAAGAAAATGGATTACAGTCGGTGGTAATTGCTGAAGAAAATTACGGAGAAGGCTCATCACGTGAACATGCGGCAATGCAACCTCGTTTTTTGGGCGTGTGTGCGGTTATAGTAAAATCATTTGCTCGTATTCATGAAACAAATCTTAAAAAACAAGGAATGTTGGCACTTACATTTGTAAATCCACTTGATTATGATAAAATTCAAGAAAAAGATACATTTTCTATTTTAGGTTTACGCGATTTTGCTCCAAATAAAACATTACATCTTGTTATTCATCATGAATGTGGAGAAACAGAGCAAATTCAATTAGCACATACGTATAACGAAATTCAAATTGCATGGTTCCGAGCAGGAAGTGCTTTAAATCTTATGGCTCAAAACATGTAAAACCATTAAACAAACAAGTATGGATAATCAAGAATTACTTACAAAACTTTCGATACTTATTAAAGAAAGTTGTCGATTAGATAAAGAACTATTTGAAAAATATGATGTTAAACGTGGACTGAGAAACCGTAATCATTCTGGGGTTTTAGTTGGTATAACAAATATTGGTGATGTTCGGGGATATAGAAAAAATTCAGAAACAGGTCATTTAGACCCTATTCCCGGAGAACTTCGTTATAGAGATATTGAGGTTACAAAACTTGTAAATGGCTGCAAAACTGCTGGAATGCATGGTTATGAGGAGGTTGCATATCTTTTGTTGGCAGGCGAATTGCCTAATAAAGAAGAATATAGAGTTTTTACTGATTATTTGGCAACAAAACGAGATTTAACAAGTTCATTTACAAAAAATATGATTTTATCGCTGCGTGGTAAAGACATTATGAATATGCTTGCACGTTCGGTATTAGCACTTTATACATTAGATAAAGATGGAGACGACACTTCGCGTGAAAATCTTGTGAAACAATCACTTAATCTTATTGCAAAAATTCCAGTAATTATAGCATACGCATATCATGGAATGATGAATATGTATAATAGAAAAGAGTTAGTGATTCGACATCCAAATCCAGATTTAACTACAGCCGAAAATTTTTTATATTTATTAAAAGGCGAAAATAATTACACACAAACAGAGGCAGATATTCTTGATCTTTCTTTAATTCTTCATGCTGACCACGGTGGGGGAAATAACTCTACATTTACTATTCGCGTTACAAGTTCATCAGGAACAGACACCTATGCTGCGGTTGCTGCGGCAATAGCATCATTAAAAGGACCACTTCATGGTGGCGCAAACTTGCAAGTTGAAGAGATGATGGACGATATACGCGAAAATGTGTATGATTGGGAAGATGAGCAAGAGATATATGATTATTTAATGAAAATATTAAAAAAAGAAGCATTTAATAAATCAGGTAAAATATATGGTATGGGGCATGCTGTATATACTATATCAGACCCTCGTGCTATTTTGTTACGTGAAAGTGCACAACGTTTGGCAATAGAAAAAGGTCTTGAAAAGGAATTTGCCTTATACACAAAAGTAGAACGACTTGCACAAAAAGCATTTTATGATTACAAAACGAACACCGCTAAACGTGTTTGTGCAAATGTTGATTTTTACTCAGGATTTGTATATAATGCTATTGGAATACCAAAAGAATTATTTACCCCAGTATTTGCAATGTCGCGCATTGTGGGGTGGTGTGCTCATCGTATAGAGGAACTTAATTTTGACCAAAAACGAATTATTCGCCCAGCATACATGTCGGTATATACCGGTCCCGATTACAAACCAATGGATGAACGGTGAAAAAATGTTGAGTGCGTAATGCTTAGTGATGAATGAGAAAAATGCTATTCAACATTAAGCACTCTTCATTCATTACTTTACACTAACAAAACACTTTTTTGAAACAAAAACCATGCGGATGGACCGCACACTCAACTAAGGAATCGTAAAAAATCACGAAATGAATACGCAGTTTTAGCAGCTTGCCTATGTGAAAAATAAAATAAAATTATTAAACCCCTATTGGGGTTTTAGGAATATGGGGTTTCTGTATCCTCTGCGTTTCATACAGAGTTATTATTGTTCAAGTTTTTCAGACTTGGGGAGAGCTGTGTGTCATATTTTTCACATAAAGTGTTAGTGCAGTAACGGTACTACACACACTTCCAACAAACTAACCGATGGGCGAGGGGATATAATTTTTAATAAAAACTATTTTTTTAATAAAAACTATTTTTTTAATTCATTGTTGTCCGATAAAAATTTAAGAGAAGGAAGATTTTATGGTCTTCCTTTCTCTTTTTTAGTAGATTTGTTTTTGTAAAATAATACTACTATGAACAAAACTACACATTTTTACGGAACTTCCG
>JAAYPM010000114.1 GCA_012519815.1 Bacteroidales bacterium | reverse complement strand
ATGTTCAGAAACAATTTCGTTGTGGTCGGCATGTGTACCTTTTGGCACTGAAGAATGAGGAGTGTTTGGAAGTTTAACAATTTCAACTTGCAAGTCGTTTTCTGCTATTTCAAATTGACTTTCGAGTGTTTTAATTTCATTTTTTAGAAGTGTTGTTTTGTCTTTTGCAGCATTTGCTTCTTGAATTTGATTGTTTTTAAACAGAACACCAATTTCTTTCGAAAGTGAATTCATTTCTGCTTGCTTGTTGTTTAAATTACTTTGAATAGATTTTCGTAATTCATCAATTTCTATGATACGTTCAACAATGGCAGTTGCGTCAAAATTTTTAATTGCTAATTGAGCAATAACTTCGTTTTTTTGTTCGCGAATTTTTTGAAGGGTTATCATGATCTAAAAAAATCAAATTAAAAAAAAACTCCTGAATATAGTATCCATTTTTGGACATATATCAGGAGTAATATATTGTACAAATTATTGTATTACGCTTCTGTAGGTATTACAGAAACATACGATTTATTATTAGATTTCTTTTGAAATGCAACAAGACCATCGGTAAGAGCAAATAAAGTGTGATCTCTACCCACACCTACATTTTTACCAGGATTATGTACAGTGCCTCTTTGTCTTACAATAATATTTCCTGCTTTTACTGTTTGTCCGCCAAAAAGTTTTACACCAAGTCGTTTGCTTTCCGAATCTCTACCGTTCTTTGAACTACCGGCTCCTTTTTTATGTGCCATTGTATATTATTTTAATAGTTTATGCTGTAATCTCTTCTATTTGAATTTGAGTTAAACTTGGTCGGAACCCGTTTTTTACTCTATATCCTTTTCGTCGTTTCTTTTTGAAAATGATAACTTTATCACCTTTAAGATGCGATATTATTTTTGCTGTTACTTTTGCTCCTTTTACTTGTGGAGTACCAATATTTACTTTTTTATCGGTTTGAACTAAAAGTACTGATTCAAAATCAACAGATTCTCCTTCTTGATTTTGAAGGCGATTTACAAAAATCGTATCGTTTTTTGAAACTTTAAATTGCTGTCCTGCTATATCTACTATTGCGTACATTATTATTATATTTTTTTGTCCGAAAAAATGGACTGCAAATGTATAAAACTTTATAGAAATGCCAAATATTTTTTAAAAGAAATTTTAATTTATTATTATTTTTCAACAAAATCTTTTTATTAAAATTATAGGTGCTCATAAAAACTGTACTATCTTTGTAATGTAAAAAATAAAATATATGAACCGATTTGTTACTATTATTGCATTAACATCTATGCTTAGTTTTTTTGCATGCAATGAAAAATATAGAGAACATGTTGTTTCGTTGCACCCGAATAATGCACCTGCCTTAATTCATTATTTTTTAGAAGATGATTCAACAAATACTCCTGTAAAAGTTGTTCGCTTTTATATTAATAGTGAAAAACGCGAAGAATATTATATGAAAGATGATAAACGTCATGGACGTTGTACAATATGGCATGTAAACGGTAAAAAAAAGACCATATGTAATTATTTCGAAGATATGTATGATGGCGAATATGCCGAATGGTTTGATGACGGAAATAAAAATTACGAAGGCTTTTTTAATAAAGGAAATGCAAGCGGTACATGGAGATTCTATAATCGAGATGGCTCATTGCAATCGGAAACAATTTATGATTAATGGGAATAATACAAGAAGAACAAAGCATACAAGATGCAGTGCTTGACATTGCAAAACGCATGGTTATAGCTGCACGAACAGCTCCTAAAGGTAGGGGAGTATCCACCCTGCATTCATGTATAATATGGGGAGGAGACATTCATCCTATTATTGCTAAAATGGAGCAAATGTCAACTGAATTTAATCTTCCTTCATTTGCACGTGATGCAAAAAACATTGAAGTTTCAGATGCTCTTGTGCTTTTTGGAACTGAAATTCAACCTATTATGCTGCAAAAATGCGGAATGTGTGGATTTGAAAATTGCCAAGAAAAAATGCAACACCCCAAAATACCTTGTGTTTTTAATACGGGAGATTTGGGTATAGCAATTGGTTCTGCAGTAAGCGTAGCTATGGACAACAGAATAGATAACCGTATAATGTACTCTGTGGGACAGGCTGTTAAGGAATTAGGATTGTTTCCAAAAGAGGTTGCTATTATATATGGAATACCTTTAAAAGCAAGTTCTAAAAATATTTTTTTTGATAGAAGCTAAAATAATTTTTTTTGATATTAAAAAGTATTATTTTTGCAACTCAAATATTATATGGTGGATGTAGCTCAGTTGGTTAGAGTACTAGATTGTGGTTCTAGGGGTCGCCGGTTCAAGCCCGGTCTTCCACCCTTTAAAAGTCGTAGAAATACGGCTTTTTTTGTATCAAATTAAAACGAGAATACTATCCTGTTTTTATTAAACAGCGTTTGTTCTAAATTTGTAATTTCCACGAATTAAGAATACTTTTGACTATAAATTTTATATCATTTTATAATGCAAACAGTGCGTATTTACAACACAATAACTCGAAAAAAAGAAGATTTTATTCCTATTAACCCTCCACATGTTGGTATGTATGTTTGTGGTCCAACTGTTTATGGAGAAGCGCATCTTGGTCATGCACGTCCGTCTATTACATTTGACATTTTGTTTCGTTTACTCAATCATATTGGCTATTCGGTGCGATATGTAAGAAATATTACCGATGTGGGACATTTAGAAAATGATGCTGATGATGGTGAAGATAAAATTGCAAAAAAAGCACGTCTTGACCAAGTAGAACCTATGGAAATTGTGCAACAATATACGCTCAATTATCATGAATGTATGAGATTTTTGAATGTGTTGCCGCCAAGTATCGAACCTCGTGCATCGGGACACATTATTGAACAACAAGAATATGTGCAGCGAATTTTAGATGCTGGATTTGCGTATGAATCAAATGGTTCAGTGTATTTTGATGTTGAAAAATATAATAAATCTCATAATTATGGCATGCTTTCGGGGCGAAATATTGAGGACATGCTTTCTAATACTCGTTCTTTAGATGGGCAAGATGAAAAACATGGTCCGCTGGATTTTGCATTATGGAAAAAGGCAAAACCCGAACATATAATGCAATGGAATTCAAAATGGAGTAAAGGATTTCCCGGTTGGCATCTTGAATGTTCGGCAATGGGAGAAAAATATTTAGGAAAAGAATTTGATATTCACGGAGGCGGAATGGATCTTATGTTTCCACATCATGAATGTGAAATAGCTCAATCTACTGCTGCAAACGGCTCTTCGGCTGTGCGATATTGGATACATAATAATATGATTACCATTAACGGACAAAAAATGGGTAAATCGTTAGGTAATTTTATTACACTGCAAGAACTTTTTACGGGTAAACATGAGCTTTTGCAACAAGCATACGACCCTATGACTATTCGTTTTTTTATTTTGCAGGCTCATTATAGAAGTACACTCGATTTTTCAAATGAAGCATTGCAATCAGCAGAAAAAGGCATGCAGCGTTTGTTTGCTGGATTTAATACAATTTTAGAATTGCCCACACATGACACTTCAACGTTTGATGTGCAAAATCTTAAAAATGCTTGTTACGAAGCATTGTTAGACGATTTGAATACACCTATTCTTATTTCTCATTTGTTTGTGGCACTTAAAAGTATTCAAAATATTGCCGCAGGCACACTCACTATTACCGAACATGATAAAAAGGAATTGCACTCACTGTTTTCTGTATTTTTATGCGATTTATTAGGATTATTACCTCCTGAAGCAAAATCAGAGGAACATACAGAACTGCTTAATGCTACAATTTCTATGTTGTTAGATGAACGTGTTGAAGCAAAACAAAATAAAAACTTTGCAAAATCTGATGCAATTCGCGATAAACTCACACAACTTGGAGTGCGTATTAAAGATTTAAAAGATGGATACGAATTTGAAATTCAATAAGTGTTGAATAAAAGCGTATCTATTTTTCGTTATTTTTTTTCGCAATTTCATTCCACACCAACGCACTTGCTCCAAGAACTGCGGCATTTTCGTTGAGTAAACCACTTTGTGTAATAGTAATTTTATTTTTAAATATTGGCAATAAATTTTCTTCCATTGCTCGTTTGGTAGGTGCAATAATAATATCTCCTGCTTTGGCAACACCTCCAAATAAAAATATATGCGAAGGACTCGTATGACACACCAAGTCGGCTAATTTCATACCTAATATTTTACCAGTATATTCATAACATTCTTTTGCCAACTCGTCGCCCTCTTTTAGTGCTTTTTCAATTTCAAGTGCTGTCATTTTGTTATAAGGAATATCGCGCAATCGTGAAGGTTTGTTAGAATTGCATAGAATTTCGGACATAGTACGCACAATTGCCGTAGCAGATGCATACGTTTCAAGACATCCTTTTTTTCCACATCCGCATTCTCTTCCATTAGGAAATACCGTAGTGTGTCCCACTTCGCCAGCAAATCCATCATGTCCATATAGCAAATCGCCATTAACCACAATACCGCTTCCAAGCCCAGTTCCAAGCGTAATAACAACAAAATCTGTAATGCCTTTTGCTGCACCATATATCATTTCGCCCATTGCGGCAGCATTTGCATCGTTGGTAATAGCAATTGTAACATCAGGAAAATATGCAGCTAAATCATTACAAAAATGCACCGTGCCCTTCCATCGTAAATTTGGAGCTTCTTCAATAGTGCCTTTATGGTAATTTGCATTTGGAGCACCAATTCCAATACCACATAATTTCCATTCGGGATGAGCAGCTAATTCTGCCAAAATAATATCGTTAATGGTATGTAAATAATCGGCACAATCAGCATATTGTGTAGTAGATGCTGATTTTTCTACCATACATGTTCCGTCTTTTGACACAAAACCTATAACCGTATTGGTTCCTCCAATATCAATTCCAATTGCAATTTCCATACACTGTGTTTTTTTTGAAAACAAATATAAAAAAAACCTGTAATATCTGAAAATTACTATACTTTGTTTATGAATTTTTATTTCAAAGCATCATTATTTCTAAAAAAATGAAATGTTTTATATCTTTATCATAAATTTACACTAAAAACTTTGTGTGTGTTCTATGAAAAATAAATCCCCTCAATCAGACCAAATAGCCCGTATTCAACAAGAATTAGAGAATGTGCAACAGGCATATATACAATTGCAAGAGCGATATAGAGAAGCACAGGAAACCATAAAAGAACTTTCAAAAACAAAAGGAGATTCATTTACAAGCGGAACGGCTCATACCAAACGCTTTAAAATGGTTACGGTGTTATATGCAAATATTATTGGATTTCAAGAATTAGAGCATGTAGATGATGCTCAGGCTCTTATTGATGATTTAGATTCTCTTTTTTTTGAAATTGACACAATTGTTGAGCGATTTAATATAAAAAAAATAAAATCCTTAGGCGATACCTATATGTGTGCTGGCGGTATGCCTAAAAAAAACCGTACAAATCCTATAGAAATGGTGCTGGCTGCTATGGAAATTGTGGACGTATTGGCACAAAAACAGAAAAAAGAGGGAAAAATCTGGAATATTTCACTTGGCATACATACCGGCCCGGTGCAAGCCACAATTAGCGGCAAAAATAAAAATGTGTATGAACTTAAAGGCGATGCGGTGAATATTGCTTCGCGTATTGAATCATATTCGCAAGCCGGAAAAATTGTGATTTCTGAAACAACACATGAATTTGTTCGCGATTATTTTATTTGCGATAAAATTGGGGGACTTCCTGTTAAATATACGGGTGTAATTAGCATGTTTGAACTTATTGGATTTAAACCAAAATTTAGCGATGATGATTTGTTGCGAATACCGAATCAACGATTTTATACTCGTTTTGGACATGTGCGTTTTCATGATTTAGAAGAATATATTCTTAACAGACTCGAAAAGGAATTGCCGCAGTATTTATATTATCATAATGTAAAACACACTATGGACGTACTTATTGGTGTTGAGGTAATTGGCACTGCCGAAAAAGTGTCTGATGCGGAGTTGCTGCTTTTAAAAACAGCGGCTTTGTTTCACGACATGGGGCAAATTGTACAATCAAAAGGACATGAGGATATTAGCTGCAAATTTGCAAGAGAAATACTTCCACATTATGCTTATTTGCCTAATCAAATTGATGAAATTTGTGATATTATAATGGCTACGCAATTACCTCCGAATCCGAAAAATATTTTGCAAAAAATCATGTGCGATGCAGATTTAGATTATTTAGGTCGTCCCGATTTTATTCCAGTATCCGATACATTATACGAAGAATTGAAACATCAAAATTTGATTGAAAATAAAGACGACTGGAGTGCATTGCAAATAAAATTTATTAGCGGACATCAGTATTTCACCGATTTTGCAAAACAAAACAGAGAAGTTAATAAACAACGTCAAATAGAGCGATTACAAAAACTTACTTCGGGAGGACGTTAATAAAATTAAGTAAATTAGACAAATCAATGATTTTGACGATTAAATGAAAGCCATGAAAAACATTAAATCAGCATCTAACAAAATGTTAAACTCCATCAAAAACTTGTTTTTCTGTGGTAAGTATTTATATTATGTAGTATAAACTCTAATATTGCACCTACGAATTAAGGTAATTGGAGTTTCTTTTATGGAAGTATTTTAACTAAAGATAATACACCCTCCAGGCTTACTTCGGTAGCACACTTGGGGGGTTTTCTCTTTTATAAATTTATGGAAATATGAGTAAAAGAGTTTACAATAAACAGCCAAAGACCTTTCAAGAACAATTGCAACAGCTCAAAGACCGTAATCTTATTGTAGAAGATGAAGCGAGAAGCTTAGAATATCTTTCGCAAATTAGTTACTACCGTTTTAAGTGCATATTTTTTACCCTATCAACAAACTAAAGATTGGTTCGATGAGGGGACTACTTTTTTTTT
>JAAYPM010000013.1 GCA_012519815.1 Bacteroidales bacterium | reverse complement strand
TACGCACCCGTGCGCCGGTCGCCACCATCCGAAGACGTGCTGCCCCGCAACTTGCATGTGTTAAGCCTGCCGCTAGCGTTCATCCTGAGCCAGGATCAAACTCTTCGTTGTAAAAATCTTGATGTTTTAAAAAAACATCGAATATATGTCTTTCTACACGAATTAGTATAACTCAAAATAGACGCTTGTTTAAACCCATTTCATGGTTCTCTTTAATTTTTAAAGAGATTACCTTAATTTATATTCAAAGAACTGTATTTAGTCTTCCCTATCGGAAGTCTTCCCTGAAACAATCAAATAGTATTGTTTGTTTTGGGGCTGCAAATATAAGTAAGTTTATTTCTAAATTCCAAATAAAAATAAAAAAATAAAATGCTTTTTTTATAAAAAAAATTATTGCTTGGTTTTAAACTGCAAAATCATCAGTTTTTCAATATATTACAAAAACAATAAAAATGTTAGAACTATGTATATTCTTTTTTTGTTTCTTTGATTTTTATTTTAATTGTATGTTAAAATGAATTCTATAAATCATATTTTACATCATACAGGAAAGCGATTCGCTATAAGTGATATTCATGGGTGTGCTCATACATTTATAGCACTACTTGAAAAAATAGCATTTACTCATAATGATACGCTCTATATTTTAGGCGATATGATAAGTCGAGGTAAACGCTCTAAAAAAACTATTAAAACAATTTTATCTTTACAAAATGATGGATATTCAGTGATTCCTATTCGAGGGAATCATGAGCAATTTATTATTTCAGAATTTGAAAAAAATGATATTAACAGTTTTTATACTCTTTGTAAAAAGATGAAAATGTTGTGGCTATTTGAAGATAAAAATACAATACACATAAAACATATATATAAGCAGTTTTTTTTTAATTTACCATATTATATATCTTTAGAAAATATATTGTTGTCACATGCAGGATTTGATTTTTCATCAACTCACATTTTTGAAAATACGTATGCTATGCTTAATCAACGTTCGTGCATATATACAGAATTAGTTCCTGATTCAATAAAAGTTATTCATGGGCATACTCCTATTTCTATTGAAAAAATAAAACGCTCTATTTTATCTGGTTCTCCTATAATAAATATTGATAATGGGTGTGTATATAAAAGTAATAGCAAACAACGAGGAAATCTTGTGTGTATAGATATTGATAATTTTGATTTGTATATTCAAAAAAACATTGAATAATGAAGCGGATATTGTTTTTTGTTTTAGTTCTTGTTTCATTATGTGTAGAAGCACAAAATTTAAAAAAACTGTATAGTGAAGCAGAACAAGCTGTTTTGCACGGTGATTACAGTTTGGCAATAGAATGCTATAATGATATTCTTAAAATAGAAGAAAACATTCCACATGTTTTATTACAATTAGGAATTGCATATTTTCATAATCTTCAGTATTTAGATGCTGAACAGATTTTTACTGAACTTATTGCAAAACACCATACTATATATCCTGAAGCTTATTTTTATCTTGCCGAAATTCAAACATTATTTGGAAATTATAAAGCCGCACGACGAAATTATTCTATGTTTTCTGTGTCACATTCAAAAAACACCTATATGAATAATAAAACAAAGCATGAATTATTATCTAAAAAATCAAAAACTCATAGTAACTCACAAAACCATTTACAATATGTAGATTCTCCACATTTAATGCAATCGTACGGCATTTATTCATATAATAATACTTTTTTATATAATGGAATTTATTCTATAGGTGATTCGCTCAAAGGCAGAGCTAATTTTTACACATATGATACTGTAAATAAAACTATGAAAGAATTTTTTCCATATACTACATATCATATAAGTGATTTTTGTGATATAGGCGACACGATTTTAGTGAATATTCAATGTAGAGACAGTAGTTGCACACAGAGTTCTGTTTATTATATTTGTGCAGATTCGCTTACATCTGGTACTTTTAAACCCTATGTTTCTGATGTTTTTCCTTCTGAATACAAAAATATTCACTTTCAAAAAATAAAGATAGATTCTTCAGAATACATATTGTTTAGTTCTAATCGTCCGGGAGGATATGGTGGTATGGATATATGGATAAGTGAGCGTGTAAATAATTCTTTTATGCCAGCAAAAAATGCTGGAGCACACATTAACACTCAAGGTGATGAAATTTGTCCATTTTATGAAAACACACAATCTCGCTTATATTTTAGTTCAAATTGGCATGATTCGTTTGGAGGATTTGATGTGTTTTATGCACAACGTACAGAAAATCAATGGGAAGAAGTGAAAAACATGGGTGAGCATGTAAATAGTTCATATAATGAATATTATTATAAAATCATTAATTCCACAGCATATGTTGTTTCAAACAGAAAGTCAAAATCATATGAAAATGCAACATATTACTATAATACTATATACTGGTATCCTTATATAATTCCGCAAAAATCTCAGATTACAGATAGTTTAGAAAGTATTGCTCAAAAAACATCTATAATACAAGATACTACATATACTTTTTATGTGTTTTTTGATGATAATAGTCCGCAAATAATTACCGAAGAAAGTTCGATAACTTCATTATTTAATAATTATATGTTGACACAGAACTCTCTTATTTCGGCACAATGCAGTCAATTAAATTTTATTGAAAAACAAGTGTGCACAAATAAAATACATGAATTTTTCAGACATGCCGAATCTCAATTTAATAATTTTATAGAATTATGTGAAACAGTATCACAATATCAAAATATTTCGTCTCTTACTATTTCGTTACAAGCATCTACCAGTAGTACGGGGAGTATTGAGGCGAATCAAATAATTGCAGAAAACAGACTTTTTGTAGTTTCTCAGTATTTTGATACTGAATTTGCGAATTGTTTAGGAATTGCTCCAGAACACATTATTATAAAAAAATTACCGCATTTACTCTCATATTCAAGTAAAGATAATATAGCGTTACAAGCGAAACAAAATGCAGAACAACGATATGTAAAAATTGAGGTTCACGTTTCAAAAACCTTATAAAAAATCTATTCCAATAATTGCAACATCATCACCTAAGGCGTTTCCTTTAAGAAATTCATGAAGAGTTTCGTGTATATAATGTAGAGAATCGTCAATATCTCCATCTATAGAAAGTGCTCCTTCGAGAGGGATTGTGCCAAATTCTGTAGCATTTTCATTTTCAGCTTCAATAAGTCCATCGGTATAACAAACAAGTTTGTCGCCACTACTTACTTTTAAAGAGCCAAGCTGTATAGATGGAATTTTATCAAACATACCTAAGCCAACGCAGCCAGTTGTAAGGTACACCATTGTTTTTTCTGTGTTATCAAGTAGTAGGGGAGGATTGTGTCCAGCATTAATATATTGTAAGGTTTTATTTTGAGTATTATATTTTCCAATAAAAAAAGTAATAAATTTTTCGCCATGAGCACTTGTGTTTACAAGGTCATTGAGTTCTTTCACAAGGTCAATTAATGAAATGTTACTTTTAAATAAAGCACGTAAATTTGCTTGAAAATTTGACATGAGAATAGCTGCCGAGACACCTTTTCCAGAAACATCAGCCACACAAAAACCAAATTCAGATTCATTTAACAGCAGAAAATCATAATAGTCGCCGCCCACCTGAGAGTGCGGTCTATAATATGTGGCAATATGTAAATATGGGTTTTTGGGTAAATTTTCGGCAGAAGGAATGAGCATTGCTTGCATTTGTGAGGCAACTTCGAGTTCTTTTCGTAGTGCTTCTTTTTCGAGAGATTCTATCTGTAATCGTTTGTTTTCAATAGCTACAACAATAATGTTAGTAATAGTTTGAATAAATTTAAGATGTTTAATAATAGGACTTAAGCCTTGTTTTTCTTCATCAATATCACCTATTAACACGTATGCAACAGCTGTTTCTTTATGAAACACAGGAATAATGACATCAAATAAATCAAAGGGATATTCTGTTTTAAATGATATACCAGTAATTTCAGTAAAAGAGGTAAAAAACATTTCAGCAATTTCTTGCGGATTGGTTCCGTATTCTTCTGGTACACCAGCTCGCAAAACACAATGCCATTCAACATTTTTTACAAGAACAAAAATCTTTTCTATATTTAATTTTTGCCGTAAAATTGTTTCGTATTTACCTAAAAGCTTTTCTGTAGATACATTCTCGTTAATTAATTGCGTTATTTCAAGCAAAGAATTTAACTTAAAATTTGAAAGATTCAATTTTCGTAAAGAAGCGTTATCTGAAATCATTCGAATAAAATTTCATAAATCTAATAAAAAAATCCTTGTATTTAAAGTAAACACAAGGATTTTTTTAGAATCATTTTTTATTACTCACTTTTTAAAAGATTATTACTTTATGCAAAGTAAATACAATAGTGCAACTACACTATTCTTTCACGCGTTCTACATAAGATTTTTCGAGTGTGTTTATTCTGATTTTATCTCCTTGATTTACAAACAGCGGTACCATAATTTCGGCATTTGTTTCAACTGTTGCTGGTTTAAGAGCCGTTGAACTTGAGGTATCTCCTTTAAGTCCGGGTTCTGTATAAATAACTTCCATTACCACCGTAGTAGGAAGTTCTGCGTATAATATAGTTTCGGTGTCGGCGTGTACTGTAATTTCAACTTCTTGCCCTTCTTTTAATAACTCGGGACAACTAATTAGATCTTTTGTAATAGACACCTGATCAAACGTTTCGCTATTCATAAAGTTATATCCCATATCATCATTGTACAAATATTGATGTGGACGACGTTCGATACGTGCGATATTAATTTTTACACCGGCTGTGAACGTGTTATCTAAAACTTTACCTGTTTTAATGTTTTTTAATTTTGTGCGAACAAAAGCCGCACCTTTGCCTGGTTTTACATGTTGAAATTGAGTTATTGTATATAAATCATTATTGTATTCAATACATAACCCATTTCTAAAATCTGCTGTTGTTGCCATATAATAATTTTTTTTACAAAAATAGAAAAAAAGTATTTGCAACCATATATTACTATCGGAAATTTAGTAAACCTTATTTATTTTATTGCAACAAGAGTGTGTTTTAAGCCTTTGTGAGCTACTAAATCGCATTTTAAAGAACCTATAAGCATGTCAAATTCCACACGAAGCGGAACATGTCCTACATCATCACTCAACCAAAAATTCATATCATCGGGATTTTTAAAAACCCTACCTACCTCTACAACTGGTTGAAATTTGAGGGCGTTAAATGTGCCTAGTTTTGTAGTTATTTGTTCTTTCCCTTTATACACAATTTGATACGGAAAAACCTCATCGGCAAAGTAGGTTATAACAGAAATAGTATCATTGATGTTAATATTTTTAAATCCTATACGGCGTACATAATATAAACTTGAAATAATATCATATATATTTTCAGGTACGGTTTGTATTCCCGATCGTTGACTTTTAATTCGATTTGTTTCGTGGTCAAATAATACTTCATTATAAAAACGATATTTATTTTCTTTTATATTGCGAATAGCTTTAATTGGCTTACAATCAGCTTCATCAAAATAACTTTCATAAATATCATTAATTGCTATAAACAAACGTGTAAGTCCAATTGTGTGAGCTTCTGCTTTTGCATGATAAATAATTCTGCCATCATTTGAAGGAAATTCTCGCAACGAAATTTTAGCCTTCCCACCGTCCATAATTCCATAATACAATAAAAAATCAAGCTCTTCACCAACAACATATGCATTATTAGGAAGTGTATTTTTTGCATCTTGCTTTAACGAAAAAGAGCAAAGAAGAACAAAACTTATAAAAATCAGCGTAGTTCGTTTCATTTTTTTATTTTTAAGTATTACACATGTTTTTTTAACAACTTTAATGCCTAAAATTTTGTATATTTGACCAATGAATGCAAAAGTACATACAATTTTAACACAATCGTTACAGATATTCCGCGAATACGGAATTAAAAGTGTTTCTATGGACGATTTGAGTTCCTCTATGAAAATTTCAAAAAAAACGCTGTATAAATATTTCAAAAATAAAGAACATCTTCTTGAAATATTATTTTTAGAGTTTTCGCCACTTTTGTTTGACGATTATTCTATTGCATCATATAAAAAACATGAAAATGCCATTGATTTTTTATTTGACATACAAGCGTTTATCGTTGCACAAAAATCATTATTAACGCCCGCTATTACATATGATTTGCAAACAACCTATCCGCATATATACATAGCGATGCAAGAAAAAGTTATTGAACAAGCACAAAATCTTATTACAAAAAATATTACGCTTGGACAGGCACAAAACATATATAAAAAAGATATTGATATAAATATTGCGTCTTATATTTTTTCGCAATTAAGCACGCTCATCGAAAATCCAAAAGAGCAATCATTTACATCAGAAAATTTACTTAATGAAATATTAAAGATTTTTTTATATAGAATTGCAAATCCTGAAGGAGTACGTCAATTTGAAATGATAGAAAAACAGAGGGTATGATTGTTTCAACCGAAGGGATAGTATTACACAGCATAAAATATTCTGATTCAAGCATTATTGCTCACATATACACAGAAAAATTTGGCATAGGCTCATACATTATGAACAATGTTCGTGGAAAACTTTCAAAAACAGCGTATTTTCAGAGTCTTTCACATGTAAATATTGTTGCATATAAAAAACACAATACAACTATTTCGAGACTCTCAAAAATTGAATTTGCCACTATTCATGTAAATATATATTCTGATATATATAAAGCAAGCGTTGCACAATTTTTAGGAGAATTTTTGCACAAAATCATACATTCCGAAGAAGCAAATCCAGCATTATTTAAGTGTTTATCTTCAGCAGTTTCCTTATTAAATAATAGTAGTAATGTGCGTGATATTCATATACGAATATTAATACAACTTATGCCTTATTTTGGAGTGTTGCCCGAAAACACATGGAATACACAGGATTTATTCTTTGATATACAAACTGGAAGATTTTGTGCTTGTAAAACAGACTATTGTCTTTGTGTGAAAACAAGTGAGGTTTTTCATAATATATTAGCAGATGCATCAACAGAAATAAAACTTAATAAACCAGAACGTGCTCTGTTTTTAGCATCGCTTATTGATTATTATCGCATACATGTTGCATCGTTTAAAACTATCAAATCAATTGAAGTACTTCAAATGGTTTTTGCCTAATTTATGTGTATAATTCAACATCTTTTACCGTAATTTCTTTGCCCGAAAGTATTAACAATCTTTCTATTACGTTACGTAATTCACGAATATTTCCCGTCCATGGTAGGCTTTGGAGTTTTTTGATTGCATCTTTAGATAATACTTTTTTAGGGATTCCCATATTTTTACACAAATCGGTAACAAAATGCTCTATTAAGAGTGGAATATCAGAAATTCGTTCAGAAAGCGGAGGCACATCAATAAGAATTACACTCAAGCGATGATATAAATCTTCACGAAATCGTTTTTCAGCAATTTCTTTACGCAAGTCTTTATTGGTTGCTGCAAGCACGCGCACATTTACCACTATATCTTTATCGCTTCCCACACGCGATATTTTACGTTCCTGAAGCACACGCAACACTTTTGCTTGAGCAGAAAGACTCATATCTCCAATTTCATCTAAAAAAATAGTTCCTTCGTTTGCTTGTTCAAATTTTCCTATGCGTTGCTTAATTGCCGATGTAAAAGCACCTTTTTCGTGTCCAAACAACTCACTTTCTATTAATTCTGAAGGAATTGCAGCACAATTAACCTCAACAAACGGGGCTGATTTTCGCGTACTCTGTTCATAAACAGCACGTGCCACAAGTTCTTTCCCTGCACCATTTGGACCAGTTATTAAAATTCGGGCATCAGTTGGAGCCACTTTTGCAATTATATTTTTAATATTCAACATAGATGATGATTCACCTATCATTTCGTATTTTGACAATATTTTTTTTCTCAATTTTGTTGTTTCCTGCACAAGCTCTGTTTTTTCAAGAGCATTTTTAACCGTAATTAAGATTCGGTTTAAATCGAGCGGTTTAGCAATAAAATCAAACGCACCATGTTTAATAGCATCGACAGCAATATCAATAGTTCCGTGCCCAGAAATCATAACAATAGGAATGTCTCCGCGTATTTCTGTAGCTAATTTAAGAAATTCAATGCCGTCCATTTCGGGCATTTTAATATCAGAAAAAACTAAATCAACTTTATTATTTTGAAGTAGTTCTAATGCGTTTTTACCATTTTCGGCAAGCAACACGGTATATGATTCAAATTCAAGAATATCTTTTAAAGAGTTTCGTATCGCTCGTTCATCGTCAACAACAAGAATTAATGCCATAAAATTATATATGTTTAAGTAATTGTTCTTTTGTAATAGAAACCACCCCTAACATTTCACATGCTAATCCGGCAGCAATATTTGAAATTCGTGCCACTTCAACATCGGGCAAACCCGCCACAATACACGCAGCAGCAACACTAATTACCGTATCGCCAGCTCCAGAAACATCGGCAACTTGACGAACTTGCGTAGGCAGGTGAATATATTCTGAAGACTTATTTGCAATAAAAATCCCATGTTCAGAAAGTGTTATCATTAGTCGTTCAATTGCATGCGATTGCATGTATTCACGAGCAAAATTATATAAAGCAACACTATCATTTTTATCACAAGAAACACCAACTCCCTCACAAAACTCTTTAAAATTTGGTTTAAATAATGCAAGATTCGAATACACAGTAAAATTGTCTTTTTTAGGATCTACAAAAACAGGTATAGCATGTTTTTTTGCCATATCAATAATGTTTGTTATGCTTGAAGCAGTTAATACACCTTTATTATAATCTTGCAAAATAATTGCAGAAACTTGTTTGTGTGTAATGCACTCTGTGATTTTGGTATATAATTCTTGCTCCAAATCATCTGACAAATCATCGGTTTGTTCAGTATCGAGACGAAGCATTTGATGATTTCCGCTCATTATTCGTGTTTTTACTGTGGTTACACGATTTGAAGTTGTAAGCAAAGATGTTTGAGATATTGCGTGTTTTTCAAGAACAGCACATAAATTTTTTCCCGCTTCATCAGCACCTATTACAGAAAACAACAAAGGTTTTATTCCGAGTGCCACCAAGTTTTTTGCAACATTTGCCGCACCACCTAATCGGTGTTCGGTCCGTTTGGTTTTTACAACAGGTACAGGAGCTTCGGGCGAAATTCTATCAACAGTGCCCCAAATATAAGAATCCAACATTACATCACCTATAACCATAATAGATTTTGACGAAAGAGAATCAAATAGAGCGGAATAATTCATATCATATTTTTTATCCTTCAAAATTACTACTTTTTGTTGAGATTTTAAATCTCTCAGACAGTATTAAAAAAATCATATAAAATAGAGAATAGAAAATAAAACACACCGACTTATTTCGCAATATTTGAAAATTATGTAATTTTGAAAAATTAAATTATACAACATGCATCACAAATTATTGTTTTTTATTGTTTTACTCTGTATAGCAAGTTCTTGCACTACAATATTGAATATGCCTACAAAGAAAATATATGTATATGCAACGCAAGAAAATACATACGCAACATATAAAGATAGCACATATAAGTGTCCAGCTCATATAGAAGTTCCTCGTTCATATAATGGCGATACCATATATGTTTCTCATGAAGAAAAAACAGACACAGTGTTTCTTCGTCCCATAATTTCTCCAGTATATTTATATAATTATACAATTTATGGTATTGGATATTTAGTTGACCCGTTTACTCCTAAGGTAACTACCTATAATCAACCATTATTTCTTGATTTTTCTAAAAACGAAATAGTTTCAAGATGGCGAAAACCACGAGTAGGTTCAACTGTTTTTTCGATTCAATGCCCTTCTTTCTATTCATTTATAAGTAATCCTGCAAGTCAAATGGGCATAGGTGCTTTTGAATTTAGAATTGATCAATATGTAGCAACAAACATGTCATTTTACATGAAAGGTTCACAGTTTTCACGAAAACAGAAATTTTCGGTTCTTCGTGCCGAATTTGGGGTTCACACAATAGTGCGAGAACAATTTGGGTTGTCTCTCGGTGCATTTATGGGACATTTTGCTCTTGAACCACGCGTTCGAAATTCTTTTTGGGGAGGAACATTTAATACGCCCGAAATAAATAGCAATATAGCAGGGATTTCATTAGAAGCACAACGATTTTTGATTCGTGGTTTTTATAGTTTTTTATCATATAACTGCGGATATGCCCCCACGCATAAACTGTATGTGCACATGCTCGAATTTGGATACGGCATACGTATAAATCCTGATTTTATTAAAGTCAAACGTCAATAATTATAGTACAGACAATTTTTTTGTCTTTTTTTGTACCTTGCCATCTATATAAAAATAAATTTTATGCGCATTTTTTTCATTATTTTCTTCATGTTTTTAGGTGTCGTTCAAAGTTATTCGCAAAACACCAAAACCACTGATAGTCTTTTAAATATACTAAAAAAAACACGAAATGACAGTGTAAAAATTGACCTTTTAGGAAAATTAGCATACGCATCGTTTAATCAATCACCTCAACAAGCATTAGCATACGCACAAAACGCACAAGAAATTGCATTAAATCATCCAAACAAAGATATTCTTTCAAACAGTTATTTTGATATTGCTGTGTTTTTTCATAAAACTTCCGAATACGATTCGGCACAATATTATTATAATAAAGCCTCGCATATTGCATACAGTTTAGAAATGCAGACGAAAATATTTGATAATACTGGCATTTTATTTAAAGACATAGGATTATATGATTCCGCATTAGTGTTTCATAAAAAATCGCTCAAATTAAAAGAAACACTTGGAAATCGTAATGCAGTTGCCATAAGTTATAATAATATTGGTAATGTGTATTTTTATATGCGTAAATTTTCACATGCATTAACACATTATTACTTTTCACTTGAAATTCGTCAACGTTTAGACGATAAAAATGCAATTGCCGCAATACTTAATAATATTGGAGATGCACATAGAAATTTATTAGAATATGATAATGCTATTACGGCATATACCCAAGCATTAGAAATACAAAAAAGTATAGGAAATCAACAAAGTATAGCTAACACATATCATAATATAGGCAACTTTTATTTTCACTTAAAAATTTATGATAAAGCACAAGAATATTATTCAAAAGCACTTGAAATTCGTATGCAGTTAGGTAATAAAAATGATATAGCTGCATCTCAATTTAATATAGCAACCGTACACAGAGATTTAGGTAATTTTAAAGAAGGACTTAAATATTATTCTATTGCATTAGAATTACGAAAACAAACCGAAAATAAAGTAGCAGAGGCACTTACACTTTCGGCAATAGCAGGTTTATATAAAAATCAAAAATTATATTCGCACGCTATAGATTTTTACACACAAGCATTAACAATGCAAATTGAAATTGGCAATAAAGCAGATGTTGCCACACTTTATGAGCGTTTAGGTATAGTATATAAAGATACTCTTTTATATGAGCAGGCATACGAATATTACTCGAAAGCAAATGCAATATATACAGATTTATTAAACAAAAAAGCACAAGCGCGGGTGTACACCTATATAGGAAATTTATGTCGTGAACAATTAAAATTTCACGAAGCGTATAAACAATATATACAAGCATATACCATTCAAGAACAGCTTCTTGACACTAAAGGAATGGCATACACACGTAGTAATATGGCAGAAATGTTTGAAAAGCAAAATCTCGAAATTGATGCAATACATTATTACGAAACAGCATTGGATTTGGCACAAACAACACACGAAAAAGTGCTTATAGAAAGTATTAGTTACAAATTATACCAACTCTATAAATCACAAGGGGGATTTGCAAAAAGTCTTCGTTTTTTTGAATTGCATAACGCTATAAAAGACACACTCGCCCACGATAAAAATATACAACGAATTACAGAACTCGAATTTGAATCAAACATTAAATTACTTGAAAAAGTAAATGAAAATCAGGAATTAAAGCTTCGTGAAGAACAATCAAAAATAGCACAACAACAATTATATTTAATAATTGTAATTATAGTTGCATTACTTATTTTAGGTTTTTCAATCTTGCTCTATCGTCAATTTAATCAAAAAAAACGGGCGTATAATTTGCTTTCTCAAAATAGAAAAGAATTAGAAAATACATATTTACAACTTGAATCTACCCATATATTATTACAAGAAAAAACGCAAAAACTTACCGATAGTATTAATTATGCAACACGCATTCAACAGGCAATTTTACCCACACATAAAACTATTAAAGAAACATTTAATTCGCATTTTATTTTTTATTTGCCACGCGATGTTGTGAGTGGTGATTTTTACTGGTTTGCCGAACAAAGTAATTATACATTTATAGCGGCAATAGATTGTACAGGACATGGCATTCCGGGAGCTTTTATGAGTATGATTGGCAATACTTTGCTTAATCAAATAGTAAATGAATTGCATATATACGAACCCGAAGCTATTTTAAATAGGCTTGATTACGAAATTATTCAAACCTTAAAACAATACGACGAAAATAACAAGCAAGAAGATGGTATGGATATTTCGTTGCTGCGTTATTCAAAAAAAGATAATGAAATTATATTTGCTGGAGCTGGGCAAAAATTAGTGGTAGTAGAAAATAATATATATACAACATATGCACTTTCACCGTTTTCTATTGGAGGTATGCATAGTATAAAAAAAGAACAAAATCTTTCATTTTCTCAAACTGCAATTACTGTACAGGCGGGCATGCGTGTTTTTTTATGTAGCGATGGTTTTATTGATCAATTTGGTGGAGAAAATGATGAGCGATACACATCGGGCCGATTATACAATTTGTTGCAACAAACATCAGCACTGCCAATTGCAGAACAACATACAGAACTAAGCAAAGTATTTGACGAATGGAAAGGAGATCGAGCTCAAATTGACGATGTAATTATTATTGGAATTGAATTTTGATATAATTTATTTCATTATTGATATGAATCATATCGCTCGGCACTATACACACCTTTAATAGACATTATTTTATCTAATATTTTTGAAAGAAGTGCACTGTCTGTTATTATAAGCGATAGTAAACCTTCAAAATTCCCATCGCGTGATGAAATGTTAAAATGTCTGATGCGAATTTTTAAATCGTCTGAAAGCATTTGTGTAATATTGCTCACAATAGATATTTCATCGGCACCAATTATACGAATTCCCACATGAAACTCGTGCGTGCGAACGGTATGTGTCCACTGTGCTTTTAAAATTCTATATGGATATTTTTCAATCATATTATGTGCATTCGGGCAGGTGAATCTATGAATTTTAATTCCTCCTCCAACGCTTACAAATCCAAAAATATCGTCTCCTTTTATAGGATTACAACATTTTGCTAATTTATAATCAATTGAATCAATAAAATCATCAATAATAAGAATGTTTTCTGTTTCGTTTAAAATATTTTTCTTGAAAGTTAATTTTTCTTGAAATTCTTGCGTGTCAATAGTTATGGGCTTTTTGTTGATGTCTGGTTTTAAGGTGTCAGCAAAAAGTGTCTTTATTTTTGCAAAATCGAGTTTGTTTTCTGAAGCTGCAATATATAATTGTGTGGCATGTTTAAATCCACAATGTTTCAGAATTTTATGAATAGCATCATCTCCAAATTTCACTTTAATATTTTGCAATTTCCGTATAAGAATTTCTTTTCCAATTTCAACATTTTGATACTGAATATCACGCAAGTATTTTTTAATATATTGTCGAGCTTTTGAAGTTTGCACAAACGAAAGCCAGTCACGCTTAGGTGTTTGTTGTTTTGATGTTAAAATTTCTACTTTATCACCATTTTGCAATACATGTTTTATAGAAACAACTTTGTTGTTTACCTTACCCGCAGAGCAGCTATTACCAATATTTGAATGTATTTCATATGCAAAATCTAAAACGGTAGATTGTGTTCGTAATTTACATAAATCACCTTTTGGTGTAAACACAAAAATCTCATTGGTGTATAATTCCATTCGAGAATTTTTATCTTCTTCAAGCTCTGTTTTAGAATCACTTTCAAGTATTTGTCGCACACTTGCAAGCCAATTTAATTCCCCTTCAGCACGCGTTCCTTCTTTGTATTTCCAATGTGCAGCATGTCCTTTTTCAGCAATTTCGTCCATGCGTTTTGTACGTATTTGCACTTCAACCCATTTGTTTTCTGGTCCTAAAACAGTTGTGTGAAGCGATTCATATCCGCTTGGTTTTGGTGTTGAAATCCAATCTCTTAATCGCTTTGGATTTGGACGATATATATCAGAAACTATTGAATAAATGTTCCAACATTCGTTTTTTTCTTGCTCATAATCAGTATCAATTATTATTCGAATTGCAAATAAATCGTAGATGTTTTCAAATTCAGTATTACTTTTTTTAAGTTTATTCCAAATAGAAAAAATTGATTTTGGTCGTCCTTTAATATCATATGATATATCTCGCTTATCGAGTTCTCTTTTTATTGGATCAATAAACGATTCTATATATTTATTTCGCTCTGTTTTTTTCTCGGCTAATTTTTTTGCTATTGTTTTATAAATGTCATTGTGTAAATATTTCATTGACATTTCTTCCATTTCAGTTTTAATTTGATACAAACCCAGTCTGTGTGCCAAAGGAGCATATAATGATGCTATTTCATCGCACAAATTGTCTTTTTCAAGAGGTGTATGTTGTTCGATATGACGGAGTTCATATAATTTTTCTGCCAAAAGAATTAAAATTACTCGTACATCATGTGCTTGTGTTAAAATTAGTCGTATAAAATTTTCGGAATGAAATTTAGATTTTGAAGTATCAATTTTTTGAACGCGAACAAATCCATGAATTATGTCATACACTTTTTGTCCATATTCTTGTATAAGAGTATCATCAGCAATTTTTTGTTCTTGGTATAAAGGCAATAAAAATATACTTGTAAGTGCCTTTCCTCCCAATCCAATTTCAGTAACCGCAGATTTTGCAATTTCGAGTTGTTTTGCAAGATATTCTTTTGTGAGTTGCGTTTCAAGCGAATTATACGCACTCATAATAAACGGTAAATCTCGTTCTTTAATTATAGGACGTGCAGCCTCTAATATATCTTCAATTCGTATGGTAAACATAAAAAAACATGTGTATTTTATTTTTTGACGAATGATTTAGTGTAAACATTTCCGTTTTTAGTAAGAATTTGAACACTATAAAAACCCTGAGAAAGATGTCCAATTTGTATGTGATTTTCTGTTCCTGTTAGAAGCATTTGTCCATGTATAGAATATATTTTATACCAAACTATTTCTTCGGCACTTTGTATATGTATAGTAGTATTTGCAAGCGATGGATATACATATACAGAATTGTTTGCAACATATGTTTCTATAGGACTTTGTTTCCCCGTAAGTTTTCCAAACACAGGTCGCATCATAAGTGCACCAGATTGTACTGATTCTTCCCATTCATATCCAAGATTAAAAAAAAGTTTTTTACGAATAGTACTTTTCAAATCTAATCCAACATTCAACAACACATCATACGGTTGTTGCCAGCCAATAAAATAATCTCCCTCTAAATAAATACCTCCTATGTCATCGGTAAGAATTCCGTCTTGTTTAATTGTATATGTAGTAGGTGTGTAAAGTGTGGATTCATGTTTTACCGTTTCGCCAGGCATATAATACAATAATTCACCGGGCATACCATTTTCTTGCATTTCCCAAACACACAAATTAAAAAAAATGGCGTTTGCATACAGCGTTGGATTAAAATAAATGTCAATTGCCTTTAATGTATCAGGCGTGAGCATAGAATATTTATAGGCAACTCTACCCATAGGAGCATTCCGCAAACCGTATCCCGCTTCGGGAACACCATCGTCATAGGCATAATAATTATCTAAATTAAACGAAACTCTATTTGTATCATTCCATCGTAATTCTTCGGAAAGAAAGTTTTCGTTATCGCTAAAATAATGCTTAAATTCGTACGTGCCACGTTCATACACACCAACATCTTGTGCTATAAAATCATAAAAATCCACATTAAAAGAACTTAAAATATCAATTTCTTCGGCGTAGGTGTATGCTGGTATAAGCCATGTGTTAGTGGGGAAAATAAGCGATTCGTTAGTATGTTTTTTAGAAACCGAAAAATTAAAAGAAACCTGTCTTGCTTTTGAATCAAAATTTTCAAAAGCTGTTTCAAGTGTCATGCGAAAATCATTTCGAGGCACAAACAAAAAATGATTAAGAGGCACTGACGAAAATGATTTATATAGTTGTGTAAGAGACTTAACAAATGCCACATCTGGAATATTTGGTTCAGAGGATTTTCTATGTGCATCGAGCCACACCATGTCTAAATTCCAAAAATCTTGATTTCGTGCATGACTTAAATCATTACTTACACTTGCATAATTTTTAAATCGAAATCGGAATCCTTTTCGGAAAAATTCAGCTGAAGTTATAGGAATATATTGATGTTTAAATGTTGAATTTGTAGCCTCTGAAGTGCTCCATATATGTATCCAATTTGGATTGCAAGTGTTAGGAGAGGGGGTGGTTGTTGATTTCCATTGTGTAGAACCATCGGGGATTCGTGCATAAAATAATGTAGAAGAAAGTTCTACATTTGAAGTAACACTATCTACCACAGTTGAATCTGCTGCAATAAGATATAAAAATGCATGAGTAAGTTGTGTAATTGTTATTTCAGTTGTAGGTATAATACTATGAGAATAAGGAGCAATTATAGACGATTGCAATGTATATTTTTCTATAGTATCATGTAAAAGTATAGAGTCCAAAGGTTCTGGTAGTAAAAAATAATTTGCAATGTTTACAGGATGTTCCGTTGCGTTATAGAGTTCAACCCAAGTTTGTGCAATTTCATTAATAAATAATCCTTCGCGATTTGCTGGTGAATAAAATTCAAGCACAATACTATCATTTTCCTCAGGTTCATCGCCATATCCTGCCGATTGGTAATAAAAACTTAATGCTAAAGAGTCATTTTTTGAATATTCAAAATAATGAGGAGTGTGCGTATATGAACCTTCAATATACGAATAAACTCCATTTTCAAATGTGTAAATAGAATCCTGTATAGCAGTGTATTGCGAGCCATTAAACTCATAAATAGTATCTAATGCTGTATATTGATATCCTTGTTCTACAGCCACATAATTATTGTTTTTTACAAGAAACATATTTGATGTAAGTTGCTCATACTTTGAAGTATATATATACAGTTTATCGCTTCGATACACAGGAATATATGAATGTAGATTTATAGGATTTGATGTGAGATAATCTGCAATATATGGACTTGTTGAAGCGTCTGGATAATGTTCTCCATTTTTGGTAAGTGCATCAAATGTTGCCACACCAATAGTTTTTTCATTTTTACCAAATACAGTATTAATAAATACATGTTTATCATTCCATAATGTTTGATTTGGATATGAAAAAGGATATGAAAAATCATCAATAAACGGTAGAGAAAGGAGCTTTGTAGTTGTGTTTGTATAAGAATCTGATTTTAGAGAATTTGTTTTTGAAGAAGGAGAAATAAAAATAATTGTTTCTTGTGCACCGCAAATAACCGTATTCAATATAAAAATCAATAAAAATAAAAATCGAATATTCATATAATTTATTCTATTAAAGAGTTGGACGAAATAGAATGCATCCAAAAGTCAAGCGTTTCTGAAAGTTGCATTTCGGCATTATTTACAGCATTTGGTGATTGTTTCCAAACTATTGCATTGAGCGAATCTTCGGCAGTTTCATATATGTTTTCGCTAAAAATAGGATTGTAATTTATTCCTAAACTATCGAGTGCAAGTAAAGCTTGTTGGTATGTTAATCCAATAATTGATGGAATTATCACATGACTATCCATGGAGCCTTTTCCAACAACAAGCGATATTTTGGAACCTTTTGGAATTTGCGTGCCGGGTTCAATTATTTTATTTTTATACCGTTGTTCAAACACGTAATTATCGGCAATGTCTGGTTTGTATTCTATTCGTCCCAACTGCAAACCACTTTGTTCTAATGTATGTTGAGCTTGACGCAAAGAAACATCATATGCTTTTGGCATTAACACAAGAATAGGACCTGTGGCGTTCATAGTAAGATAAATGGTACGATTTTCTTTTACCATATCTCCATGTTTTGGAGTGTGTTCTGCAATTGCTCCCGGTTTAATTGTTTCGGAATAAATTGTATCATTAATACAAAGCACAAGTTTTTTTTGTGTTGCCAATTGCTGTGCAAACATAAAATCAAGTCCTTTAAAATCGGGAACAGCAATTTGTTCACCGTGGTTTGTGTAATGAAACAGCCACCATTTTAGCAATAAAAACACAAGTACTATTATACCGCTCATGAGAGCAAGAGTTTTTATTAATCGTGATGAAGAGAGTTTTTTTTTCATATCTTTTACATACTTGTAAATTAACGTGTAGCAAAGATAAAAATTATATTTGGCATTATACATAAAAAAATGAGGTAAGGAAGTAGGTTACAGGCAACCTGAGAAGAAGAAACTAATACAACCTACCTTACCTTAAACCTCAAACACCACATAACCAATCATGAAAAAGCCGCAACACCATGAAAAAAAGAGAAGACCAGGTTGCCTGTGTATTATTAATATACAGTATATAACTGTATTTATGTCAAAATATTTTGTAAAACCATTGCGGTGATATTTTCTTTTACAACATATTGTTTTGCTCCAGCCTGAATGAAATTGTTTTTTAAATTTTGCTCTTCGTAAAATGAGAGAGCAATTATTTTTACTTTTTCATATTCTGACCGTATTTTTTTTGTTGTTTCAATTCCATCAATTTGAGGTAAATCCACATCTAAAAAAACCACATCAATATTATTATTTTCACCTAAAATGGTTAATGCCTCACTGCTGCTTTCAGCAATGTGTAATTCTATATTTTTTGTTGTAAACGTATCTTGTAAAATATAATTAAATGCATGTATAAAATGCGGATTATTATCTATTACAAGAATACTTAACATATTTTATAGAATTTTTCATCATTGCAAATATACACTGTATCAATGTTTAGAACACAATTTTTATACCTAAAAATCATGGGTAAAAACAATCATTTTGCTTTTTTGTAAAAAATTCACATGTTTTTAGCTCAATTCTACAATATTATTTCTAATTGCAAACAATACTAATTTAATTGAATTTGACGAATCGGTTTTCTCAAGTAAATTAGCACGGTGGCGTTCTACAGTTCGTTGACTTATAAAAAGTTTCTCAGAAATTTCAAAATTTGAATGTCCTTTACATATTAAATGAAGTACGTCAAGTTCACGAGGTGTAAGATGCAAATCTTTACTTTCATCTTTGTTTTTAATTATTTTCATGAGCAATTCCTGAGAAAAATACGAATCCCCTTTAATAATTTTTTCCATAGCGGTAATAAGCTCATGATTTGACGAGTCTTTGAGTAAAAAGCCTCGAACACCCATATCTATAAAAGCATTGTAATATTCTTCGCTATCGTACATAGAAAGCACAAGTATAGCTTGATTAGGGTTTGTTTTAAGAATTTCACGTGCAGCCTCAATACCGTTCATAATCGGCATGTTAATATCAAGTAAAATAATATCAGGAGTAACACGCTCCATTTTTTCAAGGAGTTCTTTGCCATTTGAGGCTTCTCCTATTACCGTAAAACGTTCTGATTCTGAAAGAATATACTTAATTCCATCACAAAACAATTGATGATCATCTGCTATAAAAACTTTTATTTTTTCCATAATTTTATAATTTTTGAGTGATGTTTGTTTTTAGTGTAAAAATGAGTCCTTTGCCAGGGCTTGAATCTATAGTATAATTTGCCTCAAGCGAACTAATTCGATTTATAATATTATATAATCCCATACCTGATGAACTTTCTTCCATTTTTTTTGCAACATTAAATCCGATGCCGTTATCTTGATAGGTAAAGATGAGCATAGAATTAATATAATGCAAATTTATATCAATTTTTGTTGCCTGTGCATGTTTAATTGTATTTGTTAAAAGTTCGCATAATACTCTATAATATATAATTTCAATAGTAGATTCAAATCGGAGTTTTTCGCAATTTGTTTCAACACTTATTGGAATTACATGCTGAAAACTTTGAATAATATTACGTGTAGCTGCAATAATACCATAATTTTTGAGTACGTGCGGACTTAATGAGTTAGATGTTTCGCGTAAGCTTCGTAATGATTCGGTAACTAATTCAAATATTTGGTCAGAAATCACTTTTGTTTTTGCAATATCTGATGCGTCGCGAAGAAGCCCAGTAAGCATTTTCATGCTCGATAATACTGGTCCAATATCGTCATGCAAATCAGCAGCTAAACGTGCTCGCTCTTTTTCCTCGGTTTCAATAATTGTGTTTACAAGTTTTCGTTCAAACTTTTTACGATATGCAATGTTCCGAATTAATGATAAAATAACTTTGTTATCAAGATATTCTATTTCTTTTGATTTGATTTCTATAGGAATAACTTTATTATTATGTGTAATAAAGGTTGTTTCAAAAATAAAAATATGAGAGGTGTTTTTTATAGTGTCTATTTTTCTGAAAAAATTAGATTTATCATTTTTCCCAATAAAATGACTGACATTTATAGTGTCTGATTTATGAGTAACTCCGCTCAATTTAATAAATTCATTATTCATTTCAATAATATCTCCTTGATGCGATTGAATAATAATTGCATCGGTACTATTATCAAAAATATTTCTAAATTTTTGTTCGTTTTGCACACGTGCTTTTTCTTCGCGTTTTCGCTCCGAAATGTCAATGTTAAAACAAAGAATCCCGCGGATTTTGTCATGAAGAATAATGGGTGCCAATAATGATTGGAAATCTTTTTTATTTCCATGTCTATCTGCAAGTAAAACCTCCTCGTTTACTAATTTGTTTTGTAAAACATCTTCGATTTTATCAAGAAAAAATGTTTTTGTGGTTTCAGGTAGTGTTACTTGAGAAGGCGATTTTCCTAATAAATTTCCCCAAAGTTTTTTTGATGTTCTATTTTGTAAAAAACAAGTTTTATTGCTGTCAATTGCCCAAAAATCATATGGAATATTTTGAATAATTGCGTTTAATATAACTTCGCGTTCTTGTATTTCATATTGAAATTTATTTTTTTCGGTGGTGTCAAATACAAGACCAACCCAAATTGTGTAATTGTCTGACTCCTCAATTGTATTTGCTCTAATATGAATAGATTTCATTGATTTTTCGGGAGGCAGTATGCGAATTTCAACATCAAAAATATCTTTGGTATGTTTACTATGCATAAGTTTTTCTTGAAACAAAACAGTGTCTTCTGGGTGAATATAGTTTTTAAGAGCGTCATATCCATTAAGCATATATTGGACATCAACACCTATCATATCCCAAAAAAAATTGTTTAAATATCGTATTTCATAAGTTCCATCGTTTGAAAATTTTATTTCAAATACGCTTCCGCCCATGAGGCTTTTGCTCACAGAAATAAATCTTTGTTCACTAAATTTTAAATCAATTGTTCGTTCTCGAATAACCTC
Organism: Bacteroidales bacterium; assembly: GCA_012519815.1. GTDB lineage: Bacteria > Bacteroidota > Bacteroidia > Bacteroidales > UBA1715 > JAQICB01. Next base: position 12,787 of record JAAYPM010000013.1, on the reverse strand, counting down.
TTCAAGATGGTTTTTGTATTGTTCAAGTTCGTGTTTTGCCGATTGCAAATCAATATTCATTTCTTCTAACTCTTGCGTACGTTGAAGAACAATTGAGGCTATGTTTTTTTTATATTCGTGAATTTGAACTTTGTTTTCTTTCAGCTCTTCTTTCAGCAAAAAATTCTCGCGTTCAAGTTCTTGAATGTGAGTACGTAAAATTTCTTGCTCTTTTTTTTTCATGTCTGTGAGTGATAATGTTTCAGTTCAAGTATTGGAGATTTTTCTATACGTATTACTGTAATATTTTTTTCTATACAAGCTTCTTGTAAAAAATCTGCAAAATAATATCCTATAGAACCTATGACGAAAATACGAAAATTTTGAGATTTTTCAGCAATTTTTATCAGATGTTTTTCTATAAAGGTGTAAAATGCCGATTTTACAACTGTTTTACTATATGAATGATGTCTGTTTTCATATAAAAACTCAGAAAATGTGGCAAGATATTTATTGGGAAATGGTTGTTTATATACATTTTCCACACACATTTCTCGTGTAAGTTTATATTTCTGCCAAAATTTTTTCATAAGTTCTTCAGGCATTTCCTCATAAAAATATGCATTCAATACTTGTTTTCCTAAATATGCTCCGCTGCCTTCATCGCCTAAAATATACCCTAAAGATGGTTGTGTGTATTCTATATGCGTTCCGTTCCAATATCCTATATTCATGCCTGTGCCAAGTATTGCAATTATGCCTTCTGATTTTCGTAAAAGTGCTATTGCTGCACCAACTAAATCGGTAGTAACGTGTATTAAGGCTTTTGTGAAAATATGCGAAAGTGCAGTTTGTATTATATTTTGAGACGCTTCTGTGCCACAACCTGTACCATAAAAAAATATCTGTAAAATAGAATTTGGATGTATTGTGTTTGGAAATGCCGACAAAAGTATTGAAGATATATCAGAATGTTCTACAAAATAAGGGCTTAAGCCTATTGTTTGAAACGATATTGAATCCGCACCAGAAATAAGCACCCAGTCGGTTTTTGTAGAGCCACTATCTGCAACAAGTATCATGTTTACAAATGTTCAAGTTTACTGGTAAATATACCAAAATTATTTTGAAATTTTGCATGCAACACACACATAAAATCATGCTCGTGCTTTTTATGAAAATCAGTGTGATTTTCTGTGTTTAAAAAACGGATTTGTAGTACATAGGTATCTTGAACTTCTGCATCAGATGTAAGTCGGCACAATAAAACTTCTGACACAAGGGGGCAAGCTTCAAGAAGCGGTTTGTATGTTGCTTGAAGCCATTGTACACTTTCTTGTTCTATATCGGTAGCAAACGATAAAGTATGATTAATAAGTATCATAACATAGTATTTGAAGTGTTTTCGTATGTTTTTTTGTAAATAGTATGATATAAAAACACAATAGGAATCACAGAAATACCCATTGTTGCTATTGAAAGAATTACATTTATAAACATAGATGCAATAGAAAACTCTGCTGTTACGCTCGAAAAAAGCAATGAAAGTATAAATTGAACAATCAATAACAATACATGTATTGAAATAATAGTGCCAACTGTAATTTTTACGTTTTGTTTTATCATAGCAAAAATTCTTGATATAGTTTCCACAAATGTTCCTTTATGTATCAGCCTATCATACACATAAAAATGAAGAGGAAAAAACAAAATTACACCGGGAATCACATACAACATAAAACCGAACAACAGCAGTGATGCAGACACAAGTGTAGCACTTATATATAATACTAAATGTTGATTAAAATGTGCCATAACAGCACTGTAACTTGTGTCTTTATTTGTTTGATACTGTGTAATAAAGCTATATGAAATCCCTTGAAATAAACTAAAAGAAATAAATCCTAAAATAGAAAGTGTTATTACAAACTTTGGAGCTATTTCAAATGTGAGTGCTCCGTTTTGTATGTGTTCGAGTATAGGAACTATAAAATTTGAAAATTCATATTGAAAATAAAATAAAAATGGACCCACATACAAAAAAAGAAGAAAAAAAAATGGCTTCCAATTATATGTAAAAAATAATTGTGTGTCTTTGAATATCTCATCAAATGTTCGTACTTTTGAAATATCAATATAATTTGATGGTTGTTCCATAATTTGTATTTTTTGCAAATATACAAATCGAGTGTGAACAGAAAAAATGTTAATCAATTAATATCAACATCTATGTCAGCAAATGTATATGTTTTTTTAGCCGAAGGGTTTGAAGAAATTGAAGCAATTACACCAATCGACATTTTGCGTCGTGCAAATTGCACAGTAACAACAGTTTCTATCACTAATAACAGACTTGTAGTAGGAGCACATAATATTCCTATTATTTCTGATGCCTTATTTAATGAGTGTTCGTTTTCTGATGCTGATGCTCTTTATTTACCCGGCGGCTTGCCCGGTGCTGATAATTTAAACGCACATGATGAATTAAAACAATTATTGTGTGCGCATTTTAATCAAGGGAAAATTTTATCTGCCAACTGTGCTGCTCCTTTAGTATTAGGAGGATTAGGTATTTTAGAAGGAAAAAAAGCTACCTGCTATCCCGGATATGAGCATACTTTAATAGACGCAATACCTACCGCCGAAGCATGTGTGGTGGCAGACAATATAATTACCGGAAACGGACCCGGAGCTTCAGCGAAAATAGCGTTTGCCCTTGTTGAAAAATTACGTGGAAAAGATACTGCTACGCAATTAGAACAAGGTATGATGTTTTTGTAACTTTTGTTAACGCAAGCAATCGTTTCTTTTATTTTTTGAGATAGTTTTTTCATATCTTTTATCACATATTTTCGTATATGATATAAGATTGTATCTTATATGAAAAAAAAACTTCTCATAGCGATTTTATTAGCATTTTCCTTTAGTGCATATGCTGAGGGCACAAAAGAACTTATGCCAAATAATACGGGTAAATGTTATGTGCAATTTAATGAGTCGGTAGAAGGACAACGGTATTTTGCTATGCCAGACGCAGATTCACTACATCGTTTATATATACATATTGCAAATGTTGGGGAAGTGATTCATATGGGGTTTAGAAGACTCTCAATACTGGCAGGGGGAGCACAATTTAGAATTAAAGATCCTACTGGTGCTGTGGTATACGGGTTTACTAACGTACCAACTTCGGGTAATGGATATATTTCTACTTTTGAACAAGCAGATATTGGTCCTAATACTCTTATAGGTGGAAGTGGGGGCTATACCCCCTTATCATATATCACAGAAACTACTGGAGATTTTTATATAGAGTTTGAAAAAACATCATCAGCTAGTACCCGTTATTTATTTGAATATTTTGATATTACAGTAGGCTCTGCTGATAATTATCCTATAAAAGGGCGGGTGTGGGCATATGCATGGGATTTAAATACCAATAGTTATTCAAATAAAGCATATCCAGTATTTTATGTGTATAGTGATGATAAATATATTACACGTATTAATATTAATGGCATGCAACCCTATAGCTTTGTAATAGCATGCAATAATACAGGTTCGAAAAATACTGGAGATTTGTCAATTGACAGACAATCGGTACCTTATGCAAACACAACATATCCAAAATATAAAATCTTTTTAAATACTCCAGACCCTAATGTATATGAAGTAGCCGAAATTCCTACGATGAAAGAAAATTTACGTATAAATGGTACTCCCGTTGCGAATCAGCCAGTAGAGTTTTATGTAAATATGACTAAAGCCGGAACGCTTGAAATTTTCTTAGATATTGATGATGAAGAAGGGTATCAAACAGGCGGAAGAGACGTGGCGCTTGTAAAACATGTAAAAGCAGGAGGTGATGTAATAGTTTGGGATGGGAAAGATGGAAAAGGAGATGCGGTGGTAAGCACTGTTTCTGTACTTGTAACATCTAAATTTTCCACAGGTGTTACACATTTACCAGTATATGATGCAGAAAAAAATGAACATGGTTTCCTTGTTACCCGCATAGGTCCTGATGGCCCTGAAGATTTGGTATTATATTGGGATGATTCTCAAATACCTCATGGTGATTTGCCTGCTGGACAAAAAACTGAAATGTTTGCAGGAAACACTATAGAAAACGGACACGCTTGGACTACAGATAGCGATAATCCAAATGGTTTTGGTGATTATCATACAATTAATACATGGTGGAATGGATATGAAATTAATAATTTAAGCTCTTTTGACTTTATTTTATTACCCATTGAATTAGCATATTGGCATGCCGAAAATAAAGGAGCATACGTGCAACTTTCATGGACAACAGCATCGGAAACAAATAATCATTTATTTCACATTCAACGTTCTTCTGATGGGAAAGAATGGAAAACTATTTCTACTATTATGGGGGCAGGCACATCTACCACCTCTATTAATTATCATGAAATTGATGAAGAACCTATACAAAACATGGCATATTACAGATTGCAACAAGTTGATTTTGATGGGAAATGTTCTTTTTCACGTATTATTGCAGTTGGAACATCTATTGAAACGAATAAAAAATATACCGTATATTCATACTATGGTGCAACCTATATTGACGTGAATCTTGCTGGAGTGCAACCACATAATGTGTCAATTACCGATTTACAAGGTCGCTCGGTTATTGGTTATGTAGCTATGAATCAGTTAGAACACGATGTGATAAAAATCGACATTTCTTATTTGCCAGCTGCTGCGTATATTTTGCGCGTCGGTAATTTTTCATCAGTTTTTTATGTGCAATAAATACACAAAAAACGGATAAATATACCATTGAAACACAATTATTATTTTTTATAGAATACTGTATAAAAAAATGTTTTAGTTTTGTTGCCCAATTAAACTTGGTTTATTATGATTGTGTTGCATCAACGGGCTGAAATAGAGTCTTATATGTTAGATTTGAGAAAATTCTCGTCTTCAATTGGATTTGTTCCTACTATGGGAGCTTTGCATGCAGGGCATATGTCTCTTGTTTCTAAATCATTAGAGCAAAATGATTATACCGTTGTTAGTATTTTTGTAAATCCAACTCAATTTAATAATAGTAATGATTTGGAAACTTACCCAAGAACGTTAACCGCCGACCTTGCAATGTTAGAAGCTGCGGGCTGTGATGTTGTGTTTGTACCAGAGGTGCATGAAATATATCCCGAAGGAACAGATGTTCAAGAATCGTATGATTTTGGAAATCTTGAAATGGTTATGGAGGGAGTTCATAGACCGGGTCATTTTAAAGGTGTTGCAAATGTTGTACATCGTTTGTTTAAAATGGTAATGCCAACACGCTCATATTTTGGTTTAAAAGATTATCAGCAATTAGCAATAATTAAAGCACTTGTGGCACAATATTCTTTGCCTATAGAAATAATTCCTTGTGAAATTGTACGCGAACCCGATGGCTTAGCAATGAGTTCTCGAAATGTTCGCTTATTACCCGAACAACGAAAACATGCAGTTTTCATTTCACAAGCGTTATTTAACGCAAAATCTCAAAAAAAATCTGTTGAAGAAACAAAAAAAAGTGTCATTAATGCAATAAAATCTGTACCTTTACTTTTACTTGAATATTTTGAAATTGTGGACGGTACAACACTGCAACCTATAAGGCAGTGGAGCGAAAGTAAAAATCCTGTTGGATGCATAGCTGTACATGTTGGAACAGTTCGATTAATTGATGTTATAATGTTTTAATAAAAATAAAAAAATGCGTATCGAGATATTAAAATCAAAAATTCATAGAGTAACCGTAACCGAAGCTAATCTTGATTATATAGGAAGTATTACGCTTGACGAAGATTTAATGAATGCGGCTAATATTATAGCAAATGAAAAGGTACATGTGTTAAATATTGCAAATGGTGAACGAATAGAAACATATGTAATTACTGGTGAACGTGGCTCTGGTATTGTTTGTCTTAATGGTCCTGCTGCTCATAAATTTGAACCGGGCGATATTGTAATTGTCGTGTCGTATGCGTCAATGGATTTTGAAGCGGCAAAAACATTTGTGCCTCGTATAATTTTTCCCGATACAGAATCGAATAAATTGATTTGAATTTGAAAAAAACATTTTTCTCCATACTTAAATACACTGTGTTTACTGCAATTGCAATTGTGCTTGTGTATTTTGTGTTTAAAGATGTTGATTTACAAAAACTTTGGGGCGATATTATTTCTATGAATGTATGGTGGGTTCTCCTTTCATTAGGATTTGCTACTTTAGGATACATTTTGCGAATGCTCCGTTGGGTGTTACTTATAGAACCTTTAGGATATAATCCTTCAAAAAAAAATACTTTTTTTGCACTCATGTTTGGATATTTTGCAAATTTAGCCCTGCCGCGTATTGGTGAAGTGGCGCGTTGTGGGGTGCTGTATTCAAAAGAAAAAATACCAGTCGATAAACTCTTAGGAACGGTAATTATTGAAAGGGCGTTTGATTTATTAACATTAGCTCTGTTGGGGATTATTGTGTTTTTTTGTAAAATTGATTTGTTTGGTACTTTTTTATATGAACATGTATTTATTGCAGTGATACAACTTATACAAAAAATCCCATTTGCGTATGTTGTTCTTGTGTTTGGCGTGATTGCAGTTGCTGCTGTGTTTTTACTTGTGTCAAAAAACACTCATGTTCTTTCTAAAAAAATCCTGCAGTTTTTATCTGGTATTCTCGAAGGAATTCGTTCGGTATATACTATGAAAAAACGCTGGCGATTTTTATTCTATACACTTTTTATATGGCTTATGTATTGGGCAATGACATATACGGTGTTTTTTGCAATTCCTGCTACTGCACATCTTACTATGATAGATGGTTTGTTTATTCTTATTGTAGGAGGACTTGGCATGTCAGCTCCCGTGCAAGGAGGAATAGGGGCGTTTCATTATGTTGTGGGACAGGCTCTTGTGCTTTATGGACTCGATTTTTTATCGGAAGGATTATTATTTGCAACTATTAGTCATGGCTCGCAAACTGTGTTTGTGGTGTTGCTTGGAATCGTTTCGATTATAATCTTATCAAAAAAAAACAAAAAACATGAAATTTGAACAAAACATTCATAATAAAATAGTTACTGTTGAAACAGCACAAAAATATAGTGCTCAATGGAAATCGGCACACAAATCAGTTGTGTTTACAAATGGGTGTTTTGATATTATTCATAAAGGACACGTGTTATATTTGGCAAAGGCACGTGATTTAGGATCAAAATTAATAGTGGGACTTAACAGTGATGCTTCTGTACGACGGTTAAAAGGTACACAACGACCTATAAAAGAAGAGGAATCACGAGCACTTACGCTTGCTGCCTTTGCATGTGTTGATTTAGTTGTTGTGTTTGAGCAAGACACGCCCTTAGAACTTATAAAATCTATTTTGCCAACTATTCTTGTGAAAGGAAAAGATTATGAAATACATGAAATTGTAGGGGCTGATTTTGTGTTAGAAAACGGAGGCATTGTGCAAACAATTGATTTAGAAGACGGGTTCTCATCATCAAATTACATTAATCGTATGTAAATAATTTATATGCAAGGTGTTTTAACACAATTAAAAAAATACTATATTTACAAATTCTTATGTAATAAATACGGATATGAAGATGTTGAAAAAAATAATTTTAGTGAGCTTTTTGGTGTTGCCTTTTTTTTCGTGTTCAAAACGTACTGATAGTCTTATAGTTGGCGAGTGGATGATTGAAGATGTAGGGCAACCGAATGTACCTGCTGATGCTCAATGGACTTTTTTTGATGATGGACGAATAGATATTTATAATGATGTAAATGGTATTCCAAATACTTCAATTTATGGTGATTGGAAGGCATTTAATCGAAGCATTGTAACTCCCTATATTCAAATAAAAAATACTGGGCCAAAAAATCTTGATGGTAAATGGCGGGTTGAACGTCTTACAAAATCACAACTTGTGATAAATCGTCTTGAATTTAACGATGGCGAAACCGCAGGAGCTTTTATGCGGCGTGAATTTCTAAAAAAATAACAGTGGCAAAAAACAAAACCGTTTTTGTTTGTCAAAATTGCGGTACACAATCAACAAAATGGATAGGAAAGTGTAATGCATGCAATGCATGGAATACGTTTCAAGAAGAAATAATTGTATCGCAAAAAAACACATCTCTTGCAACAAATCAATATGTTTCTAAACCTCTTTTGTTATCAGAAATACAAGTTGAACAAGTTGTTCGTATAAATTCTGGTATAACAGAACTAAATGGCGTACTTGGAGGTGGCATTGTGCCCGGTTCTGTGTTGTTATTAGGAGGCGAACCCGGAGTCGGTAAATCTACTCTTTTGTTGCAAGTGGCTGTGGCATTACAAAAAAAAGTACTCTATGTTTCTGGCGAAGAAAGTCCACAACAAATATTACTCCGTGCACAACGACTAAAACATCAATCTGAACATTGCATCATTTTAAACGAAACGCGTGTTGATGCAATAATTTTACATGCAAAAGATAGCATGCCCGAACTCTTGATTATTGATTCGGTGCAAACGCTCAAACATCCAGATATAGACTCGGCACCAGGAACCGTGTCGCAAATACGTGAAACATGTAATATGTTAATAGAATTTGCAAAACAAAATCATATTCCTCTTTTATTAATTGGACATATTACAAAAGAAGGCTCTATTGCCGGGCCAAAATTATTAGAACATATGGTTGATGTTGTGCTTCAGTTTGAAGGAGACATGCATTATATGTATCGCATTTTGCGAAGTATTAAAAATAGATTTGGAGCAACATCAGAAATAGGTGTTTTTGAAATGATGCACTATGGTTTACGTGAGGTTTCAAATCCTTCGGAATTACTTATTACCCGAAATAAAGAAGAATTAAGTGGGGTTGCAATTGCCGCAACAATGGAAGGTGCTCGTCCGTTTTTTGTTGAGGTTCAGGCTCTTGTTTCAACTGCTGCATACGGCACCCCCCAAAGAACTGTAAATGGTTTTGATAGCAAACGAGTAAGTATGTTATTGGCAATTATTGAAAAACGCCTTGGCATAAAAGTATATACAAAAGATGTGTTTGTAAATATTGCAGGTGGTATAAAAGTGCAAGACACAGCAACAGATTTAGCAATTATTGCTGCTATATTATCATCGTTATTTGATATTTTTATACCCGGATATGTATGTTTTTGTGGTGAAGTTGGACTTTCAGGTGAGGTGCGTTCGGTGTCGCATATCGAAAAACGTGTTAAAGAATCGGTTAAATTAGGAATGAAACAAGTATATATACCAACATCAGACGCAGCGAAACAGACTTTTGATGCCGAAATAATTCCTTGTTCGCGTATAGATACAGCGTTTAAAAGATTATTTCGTTCACAACAAAATGATACATAATTCAGCGTGTTATTACACTAAAAAAACTTTTGTACTTCCTAATAAAAGCGATTTGATAGTAGTTTTTATTAGATTTTAATGTGAAATAGTAAAATAAAATAAAATATTTATTCAAACGAGTATGGTTATAAATACATTATTTATTACTTTAGCCAAAAGTTTGATGATTTTCAAATATACGTTGCTTTATGGAGAAAAAAAAATCAGAAAAAGCTAGCTTAGAATCAAAAAAAGTTATTTTTACAGAAATTGGTTTAATAATAGCTCTTTTAATACTGTATGGGGCTTTTGAATGTACAACTCGTTCAAAAGATATTAGTGAATTGACAGGTATGCTTATAGATGCTCCTGAACAGGAAATGGTTGAAATAACACGCGAAGAACCTCCTAAACCAGAGGTTGAAGAACCGAAACCCGAAGACATGCCACCACCTGAAGACCCTCAAATTGAAGAAACGGAAAATCCAGATGAGGATGAATCAAGTGCGTTTAGAGGAACGGAAGATAATCCAGAATCATCTTTGAATTTATCAGGTTTTACATTTGAAGAGCCGAAAGAAGTTAAAGAAGAGGTGTTTCAACGTGTTGAAAAAATGCCTCAATTCCCCGGAGGGAACGAAGCATTACAACGTGCAATAGCAAGTAATTTAGAATATCCAATAGAGGCAATTGAACTCAATCAACAAGGAACAGTTGTGGTGCAGTTTGTTGTAAATTCTGAAGGAAAAGCAACAGACCCTGTTATATTAAGAGGAGTTTCAAACTTTCTTGATAAAGCTGCCATGGATGTAATTGCAAAACTTCCTCGTTTTGAACCAGGGGAACAAGCAGGTAAAAAAGTATCTGTGTATTATCGAGTACCTATTGATTTTAGATTACAACGATAACTAATTCTGTGTGCCTTGTCTTATTTATAAGAAAACAGAGATAACTTTTTTGTCGATTTTATGCATGCAATTATTTTTTATTGTAAATTTGTGTTACAAAACAAATCAATTTTTATTATTACATGGAAGAAGAAGTACAATTAATACTTGAAGATACTGAGGAGAGAATGCAAGGACCTCTTAGAAAATTAGATTCAGATTTATCAAAATTACGTGCAGGAAAAGCTTCGCCTACTATGCTCGATGCTGTTAAGGTTGATTATTATGGAACTATGACGCCAATTAGTCAAGTTGCAAATATTAATACTCCCGATCCTCGAACACTTGTTGTGCAACCATGGGAAAAAGGAATAATTGCAACAATAGAAAAAGCAATACTCCAAGCTAATCTTGGACTAACCCCTATAAATGATGGGCAACTTATTCGTATAAATATTCCTGTCTTAACTGAAGAACGCCGAAAAGAATTAGTGCGACAAGTGAAAAACGAAAGTGAAAATGCAAAAGTAAGTGTTCGAAATATTCGTCGCGATGCAAATGAAATGCTTAAAAAATTGCAAAAAGATGGGCTTGCTGAAGATGTGGTAAAACAAAATGAAATAGAAATCCAGAAAATTACCGATAGTGCAATTGAAAAAATTGATAAAAAAGTTGCGGTAAAAGAAGAGGATTTATTAACCGTTTAATACGGGTCAACATCACACTGTATGACAACTCTCGAAAAATCTTTTTGTGCTACAACGCTGGCAATTGCTGTTTCAATTGTAATACGCGTTTCTTTGTATGAAATGCGTTTTGAAATTTTAAGAAGAATGTGTTTTGCATATACATTTTGAACTCGTTCTATTGGAGGAAATTCTGGTCCTAAAATCTGTTCAATTTTTTCGGGGTTGATAAGCGTAACAAGCATATCTGCTGCTTCAGAACAAATTTCTTTACTTTTGTGTTTTATGAGAATACGAATTAATCGCACAAATGGCGGATATCGAAATGTTTGTCGCTCTAAAATATGTTCGTTAAAAAAACTTTGGTAGTTATGTGTAAGAACATGCTGAAAAATTGGGTGGTTTGGAGAAAATGTTTGTATATATACTTTTCCCGGAGCCTCGCTTCTTCCAGCTCTTCCTGCAACTTGCACCATTAATTGAAATCCTCGCTCAAATGCTCTAAAATCGGGCATGTTAAGTAAATTATCTGCATTTAAAATGCCAACAAGACCAACATTTTCAAAATCTAAACCTTTTGTAACCATTTGAGTCCCAATAAGAATGTCAATCTCTTTTTGTTCAAAAGCATAAATAAGTTTTGAAAAACCGTGTTTTCCACGCGTTGTGTCTAAATCCATACGTGCAATAGTATGATTGGGAAAAAACGCTTGCAATTCTTCTTCAATCTTCTCTGTACCAAATCCTTTGGCTACAATATTTGAACTTTTGCACACATTACATGTCTTTTTTAAACTAATGGTATATCCACAATAATGGCACGACAATTCATATTTGCTTTTATGATAGGTTAAACTTACCTCGCAATTTTTACAACGCGGCACGTCCCCACAATTTTCACACTCTATAAAAGGCGAATATCCTCGTCTGTTTTGAAATAAAATAATTTGTTTATTTTGCTCTAAATTATGATATATATGTGTTAACAATTCTTTGCTAAAATGCCTATACATTTGTTTTCGTTTATATGCTTTTGCTAAATCAATAATAGAAATTTCGGGCATTTCAAAATTTCCATATCGAGTAAACAATTCAACCATTTCATATTTTTTTGTAAGCACATTAAAATATGTTTCTAAACTTGGAGTGGCACTTCCTAAAATTATTTTTGCATTAAAAAATGATGCAAGTACAATTGCGGTATCGCGTGCATTATATCGAGGTGCAGGGTCTTGTTGTTTAAATGAGGTTTCATGTTCTTCGTCAATTATAATTGCACCCAAATTACTAAATGGTAAAAAAATTGATGAGCGAACGCCAAGAATTATTTGAAAAGTTGTGTCGTCATTTGTACGTAATGTGTTCCAAATCTCTATACGTTCATTATCATTTAAACGAGAATGATATATTCCCACTTTATTGCCAAATACTTTTTGCAAACGAGTAATAATTTGTGTTGTGAGTGCAATTTCGGGCACAATGTATAAAACCTGTTTGCCTTGCGACAAAATGTGTTGCATATAAGTAATATACACTTCTGTTTTTCCGCTGGCAGTAACCCCATGGAGCAAACAAATATTTGAATGGGTAAGCTTTTGTTTTATTTCTTCGTATGCAGCTGTTTGATTTGTATCAAGACTTTTAATAGCTTGTGTTTCTTGCGTTTCGGCATGTACTCGGGATATGTTTTTTTGAATGATTTTTATGTGCTCTTTTTTTTCTAATTCATGTATAATTTTTGAAGACGAATTGGTTGTCTGCATTATATCTTTTTGCTTGAGAAAAAAATGCTCATTATTTTTTTGTTTTTCGTATTCCGAAATAATAAACTCTAATACTTTTTTTTG
>JAAYPM010000001.1 GCA_012519815.1 Bacteroidales bacterium | reverse complement strand
TGCTTAGCAAACCATGATGTTATTTCATATTGATTACTATATTCTATTGAATCGAAAAATGCTGCAAAATTTCCACGTAAAAATAATTCTGTATTATTTGTAGAAACTCTATAAATTGTTGACTCATATGCATTATGAATAAAAAAATCACGAACCTTTGAATTTTCTTTATAAATTTCTACAAAAGACATAGTGTCATTTTGCTGAAAAATTAAAAAATAAATACTATTAGGAGGATTCCCCTTTGTTATTTGATCTGTTAACAAATAAAAACTACTATCATAAATTTTAATATCACATATAGTGTCATTAATTTCTATTAGCTTAACTTCTATTTTATTATTTTCCTATGATTTAAAATTACATGAAAAACAAAAAAGTAATATTCCCAAATAATTAAAAATCGTCTTCATAAAATTTATAATTTGCTTTTATTATTTCTATTTTCATATGTTTTAAAATCATGTTCTCCATTAGGGACGAATCTAATAATTGGATTATTGCTTAATACCGCATAATTACTTTTAATTTATTTGAGTCGTAAATGTAGGTGTTTTCTCATTTAATTACAAATTTTTTTTCGGTACATGTGTTTTTGAAATATGTTCATTTGTAGCATAAACATTAATAGCAGTACAATTGTTTCATGCAAAATGCAAAATAAGTAAATAGCCTGTAGTATATTTGCCAAAAAAATAGGTGATATGTTAGAGGCGGTTTCTTTTGGTGGATTAATTCTTATTATAATTTCAATTATGTTTGTGGGTATGGCAAAAGCTGGTATTGCTGGTGCTGGAACTCTCACAATTCCTATTGTTGCTGCTGTTTTGGGCGGAAAGGCTTCGGTGGGTTTTTTATTGCCTATTTTGTTGTTGTCTGACATTGTTGCGGTTGTGTATTACAGAAAAACGGTAAAATGGGATGTGTTACTTTCTATTTTACCATGGGGATTTGTTGGTATTGGAATTGGAACGGTGGTTGGAAAACTTTTAAATGATGTGCAATTTAATGTTGCGTTGGCTACCGTAATACTTATTGGAGCAGGTATTATGGTGTGGCGTGATTATATTTCTAAAAGCTCTCAAATTCCTACTTCAAAATTATTTGCTGTTTTTATGGGGCTTTTTGCGGGCTTTACTTCTATGTTGGGCAATGCTTCTGGACCCGTAATTGCCATTTTTTTATTGTCGCTCCATATCCCCAAACAGGAATTTGCAGGAACGCGTGCATGGTATTTTTTTATTATGAATGCGGTAAAATTCCCTTTGTATGTGTTTGTGTGGAAAACTATTTCACTTACCTCACTTCGCGATGGGGCTTTGCTAATACCTGCATTAATAGTAGGAATGTTGATTGGTTTTAAGTTGGTGAAAGTTATACCCGAAAAATTATTTCGAATAATAATACTTGTGCTTATAGTGGTAAGTGCTATGGGATTGCTTTTTAAATAAGTATGCTGCAAAATATTTCTGTTGTTTTTCTAAACTGATTTGTTTTGTTGGTGTGCCGAAAAATGATACATTTGTTACACAAACAAAAATACTATGCAAATATCTGTTGTTATACCTTTGTTGAACGAAGAGGATTCGCTGCCAGAGCTAACTGCGTGGATTGATTCTGTTATGCAAAAAAATAATTTTTCGTATGAAATTATTATGATTGATGACGGAAGTACTGATGATTCATGGAATGTAATTAAAGATTTAACAACAAAGTACTCGCATCTTAAAGGGGTTAAATTTCAACGAAATTATGGTAAGTCTGCTGGACTTTGTAAAGGATTTGAACTTGCACAGGGAGATGTGGTAATTACTATGGATGCTGATTTGCAGGATAGCCCTGACGAAATTCCTGAGTTATATCGTATGATTGTTGACGAAAAATATGATATGGTTTCGGGGTGGAAAAAAAAGCGATATGATTCTGTCGTTTTTAAAAATATTCCCAGTAAATTTTATAATGCTACGGTACGCTGCATGACACGAATAAAACTACATGATTTTAACTGTGGACTTAAAGCCTATAAAAAACAAGTAATTAAAAGTATTGAGGTGTACGGCGATATGCATCGCTATATACCTGTGTTGGTTAAATGGGCAGGATACAAAAAAATTGGCGAAAAAGTGGTACAACACCAAAAACGTAAATACGGAACAACAAAATTCGGAGTAGAACGATTTATTCGTGGTCCGTTGGATTTACTTTCGGTTATTTTTCTTTCAAAATTTAGTAAACGCCCAATGCACTTGTTCGGAACAATTGGGGTGTTTAGTTTTATTATAGGTTTTTTTATCTTGATTTTTTTCTCGTACATGAAATTAGTGCACGAACAGTATAATATGACACAAAGACCTTTGTTCTTTTTGGGAATTATTTGTTTGATTGTGGGAACACAACTTTTTTTAACGGGTTTTCTCGCAGAACTTATTTCTCGTTCTTCAGCGGAACGTAATCTGTATCTTTGTGACGAAACTATTAACTTGTAATATACATGAAAATCGTTTCTATTGGCCCAGCATTTCCTTTACGTGGGGGAATTGCCGATTTTAATGAACGTTGCACGCAAGAGTTTTTAAAATGTGGACACGATGCTGAAATAATATCATATTCTTTACAATATCCTTCTTTTTTATTTCCCGGAAAAACACAATATCGCACGGGAGAGCCGCCTGAAAATCTGTTTATTAGTTCTTTGCTAAATTCTATATCTCCGTTTTCGTGGTTTCGTGTGGCAAAAAAAATAAAACGCCAAAAACCTGATATACTGTGTGTTCATATCTGGATGCCGTTTTTTGTTCCAGCTTTGGCAACAATATGTGCACAGGTAAAAAAAAATAAGCACACAAAAATTGTTGCAATTTGTCATAATTTTATTCCACATGAACCTCGATTTGGTGACAAATTTTTAATGTCGCGTTTTCTAAAGCATATAGATATGTGCGTAGCAATGTCTGAATCAGTTATGCAAGATGCACGTGCTATATCGCCACATATAAAAGTTGTACAAACTCCTCATCCTTTGTACGATACGTTTGGCGAACTTGTGCCACGAGCACAGGCGTGTGAGTTTTTACAGATTGATGAATCTAAACAATACATTCTGTTTTTTGGACTTGTGCGAGCGTATAAAGGTCTTGATTTACTGATTGATGCATGTGCTTTAATGAAAACAGAGTCGGTGCATGTAATTGTTGCAGGCGAATTTTATGATTCTCCTCACATATATCTTGAGCGTATTGCAAAACATGGCTTGCAACATAAGGTGATTGTGAAAAATGAATTTATTTCGCACGAACAGGTGCGATATTATTTTTCTGCAGCCGATATCATTGCTCAAACGTATCACACGGCAACGCAAAGTGGCATTACACAAATTGCCTATCATTTCGAAAAACCTATGCTTGTAACAAATGTGGGGGGATTGTCTGAAATAGTTCCGCACAACAAAGTGGGATATGTGTGTGATAAAAATCCGCAGAAAATAGCTGATGCTTTAGATGATTTTTTTAGTAATAATCGTGCTGAATCTTTTTCTGAGGCGGTGCGTCAGTATAAAAAACAATTTGCATGGGATGTGTTTTGTTCGCGTATATTAGATGAATGATAATAAGTATTGCAACAAAAAAAACAATACTGTTTTGTTGCGTAAAAGAATAAAAATGAATAAAAAATTTGAAATTTCTCGATTAGGAAAATGTACCATAAAAACACCGCTAAAACTTTCAAAAGTTAAAGGCGATGGAATGTATGATTATGTGGAAGATGACGAACGAATTTTATATTCAGTTTCGTACAAAAAAGGCATTGAAGAATGTAAAAAAGGCATTGAACCTCTCTCCTTTGAACGTCCTGGACCAAAAGAGTTTTTATATTTTGAACCAGCAAAAACAAAAGTTGCTATTGTTACCTGTGGCGGTTTATGTCCGGGATTAAACAATGTGATTCGCGGTTTGGTAAATCAACTGTGGGATAGATATGGCGTTTTTAAAATTTTTGGCGTACAATATGGTTATGCAGGTTTAAATCCTAAAAATGAATTGCCTTTTGTTGAATTAAATCCAGAATTGGTTGACGATATCCATAAAACAGGTGGTAGCATGCTTGGAACATCGCGAGGCGAACAACCTGTTGATGTGCTTGTTGATACACTTGAACGACATAATATTTCTATTTTGTTTTGTATTGGTGGCGATGGCACATTGCGTGGCGCTCATGCTATTTTTCAAGAAATACAGGCACGTGGGCTTAATATTTCAATAGCAGGTATTCCTAAAACAATTGATAATGATATTAGTTATATTGAAAAATCGTTTGGTTTTGAATCGGCATTTACTACGGCTCAAGAAATTATTTTGAATGCACATAACGAAGCAAAAGGTGCACAAAATGGTGTGGCACTTATAAAACTTATGGGACGAGATTCGGGGTTTATTGCAGCAAATGCAGCTCTTGCAGTTCCTGATGTGAATTTTGTTCTTATTCCTGAAATGGATTTTTGTTTAGATGATCCTGTTCATAAAAATGGGTTTTTAAATCATTTAGAAACACGTTTGAAACATAAAAAACATGCCGTTGTTGTAGTTGCCGAAGGGGCAGGGCAGTCGTTGTTTTCTGATGAAAAAATACAAAAAGATGCATCTGGAAATATTATTCATAAAGATATAGGTGTGTTTTTACATCAAAAAATTAATGAATATTTTGATGCGAAAAATATTCCCGTCGCGGTAAAATATATCGATCCAAGTTATATAATTCGCAGTATTCCCGCAAACGCAAACGACAGTAAATTTTGTGCACAATTAACACATAAAGCGGTGCATGCTGCTATGGCAGGACGAACTGATTTTATTGTAGGATATTGGAATGCACATTTTACATTAGTTCCTATTGCAACTGCTACAGAAACACGTAAAAAAATTAATATTGAAGGCGAATTTTGGTGGAATGTGTTAGAGGCTACGCGACAACCAATAGATATGGGTAAAACAAAATGAGGTTTATGGTACACTATTCTATAATCTCATATTTTTGATTGCGTTGTTTTGGAATAAATCCTGCTTCGCGGATAGCTTGGGCTAATTGATTTTTTTTAACACTGTAGGTCGCACCTGCTTGTGAAACAACATTTTCTTCAATCATAATTGATCCTAAATCATGTGCTCCTGCATATAAACAAACTTGTGCCGTTGGTATGCCAACAGTAAGCCATGATGCTTGAATGTGCGAAATATTGGTGAGCATTATTCTACTTATTGCAATCATACGCACATACTCTGCATGTTGTATCGAAAAGCTTTTTTTGTGCTTTTTGGCTAATTCTGTGTTTTTGCTATAAAATGGCCACGGAATAAACGCGGTAAATCCTTCGGAATAATGCGGTTTTTCACTTTGAAGATTACGAAGTGCAATAAGATGTTGTAATCTATCTTCTATTGTTTCAACATGTCCATACATCATTGTTGCCGAGGTTGTTATGTTTAGTTTATGAGCTTCTCTCATAACAGCAAGCCATTCGTCTGCAGAGCATTTTCCGGGTGAAATTTCTTTACGAATGTGATTCTGCAATATTTCTGCTCCAGCTCCCGGCAAACTGTCTAAACCTGCTTTTTGTAAGGTACGCAGCGTGTCAGCATAACTCATATGTGCTCGTTGTGCAATATACGCAACTTCGGGCGGACCTAAGGCGTGGAGTTTTATGTGCGGAAAGAGTGTTTTTAGTTGTGTAAATAAATCAACATAAAAATCAATTCCTAATTTCGGATGCATTCCGCCTTGAATTAATAATTGATTTCCTCCATACGCTTCAAGTTCTTTTATTTTTTGTGCATATTCCTCTATTTGAGTAATATATCCGTCTTCTTTATGAATAAGTGTGTGAAAGTTGCAAAATGTACATCGCGATACGCACACATTGGTAATGTTTACATTTCTGTCTATTATCCATGTAACAATATTGTTGGGACGAATTGTTTTACGAATTTCGTTTGCAATAAACATTAATTCGCTGAGTGATGCATGTGTGTACAAAAACATACCTTCTTCGAGTGTTAAATCTTCTCGTTGTAATGCCTTTGTTGTAATTGTCTGCATATTCATCATACAAATTTTGTATTTTTACCGAATAAATAAAATACAAAAATATGGAATTACTTATTGACTCTGCCGAAAATATTGAAAAATACGCTTGTAAAATAGTTTTAGTACCGCAGTTTCAAGATATTTTTACTGCATCGCTTTCTGATTCGGTGCGTAGTATGTTTAAAAAAAGAACAAACATTTCGGAAAAAGATGTGATTTCTGTTGAAACACTTAATGAATTTGTATTTTGTGTGCAAACAGCATGGGTAACGAATGATGAAGAGAGAGATGAATTGCGAAAAAAAGTCTCACAGGTTTTTAATGCCTGTGCTCAAGATTATACAGAAACGGTGATACTCAATCTACAATCGTCTCAAGACATTGCATATGCCTGTATAGAAAGCTTTTATTTGAGTTCATATATGTTTACCACTTATAAATCCGAAAAAAAAGCACATACTCTTTCTCGCATTGCATGTGTTGGGTTTGAAGCAAACAATCTTAATCGTATTCAGTTTATTTCTTCTGCTATTTTTGAAGCTCGAAATTGTGTAAACGAACCAGTTTCTACACTTTCATCTTCAGTATTTGCCGAAAGAATTGCTGCCTTGTTTCAAAACACAGCAGCACGAGTTTGCGTGCATAATAAAGCGTGGATACAAGAGCAAAATATGGGCGGATTGTTAGCGGTAAATAAAGGAAGTGTTGATGAACCGCAATTTGTGCATATTGAATGGAATCCAAATAACTCAAAAGAGCAAGCTTTGGTATTAGTAGGAAAAGGAATTGTGTTTGACACAGGTGGATTAAGCATAAAAAGTCCTTCCTCGTATATGGAAACTATGAAAGCCGATATGGGCGGTGCTGCTGCGGTTGTTGGTATTATGAAAGCACTTGCAGATATAAATTTTCCGCATCTAGTTCATGCACTTATTCCTATAACCGATAATCGACTTTCGGGTAATGCGTATGCACCCGGAGATGTTGTGAGTATGCGAAGCGGAACAACAGTAGAGGTTTTAAATACCGATGCCGAAGGGAGAATGATTTTGGCTGATGCCTTAGATTATGCTGCAGAATTTAATCCAAAACTTGTAATAGATATAGCAACACTTACTGGTGCTGCCAATGCCGCAGTTGGCGAACATGCCGCAGTTTGTATGGGAACTCATGCAGAATATCTACAAAAACTTATACAGGCAAGTATGCAGGTGTGGGAACCATTAGTAGAATTTCCATTGTGGGATATGTACGAAAAATTAATTATTTCTGATATTGCCGATATTAAAAACGTGGGAGGTCCTGTGGCTGGGGCAATTACGGCAGGTAAATTTTTACAGAAATTTGTAAAATATCCATGGATTCATATGGATATTTCTGGTTCGGCTTTTCTAAAAACAAAATCAGCATATAAAGGAATTGGAGGTACTGGATTTGGTATTAGAACAATTATGGAATTTCTAAAATCATGGAAATAATACATTTTTAAAAATAAACAAATAAATTTTTTGTAAAAATAAGAGTGCTCACAACAATTTTCTATCTTTGTTCGATATTTTGAGGAGTATCTCTATTATTAAAGAAAACAATATATGGACACTATTATTCGAATAGGAATTACGCACGGCGACATGAATGGAATAGGCTATGAGGTAATTATGAAAGCATTTGCAGATTCTCGTATGCTTGATGGTAAACAAATAACGGTATATGGCTCATCAAAAGCTGCGGCTTTTCATAAAAAACAGCTTGATGTTCCTCCTTTTAATCTTATTAATTCTATTACCGAAGCACATCCAAAACGCATAAACGTTATTAATTGTGTGAATGAAGATGTGCGTGTGGAACTCGGAGTTACAACAAAAGATTCAGGAAAAGCTGCCTTTGATGCATTGCAATGTGCGGTGCGTGATTTAAAAGATGGAAATATTGATGTAATTGTAACTGCTCCTATTAATAAACAGGCAATAACCGAGGCAGGATTTACATTTCCGGGACATACCGAATTTTTTGCTTCGGAATTTGAAACTGATTCGTATTTAATGGTGCTTATAAGTGATTTAATGAGAGTTGGTGTGGTTGCTGCACACGTTCCTATTGCCGAAGTTGCATCGTATATTACGAAAGATAAAATTGTACAAAAATTAGAGGTGTTGAATACATCTCTTTTTGTTGATTTTGGTATTAGAAAACCTCGGATTGCAGTTTTAGGCTTAAATCCTCATGCTGGCGATAATGGTATAATAGGTAACGAAGAACAGGAAATTATTAAACCAGCTTTATTAGAAGCACGTGATAAAGGTATTATGGCTCTTGGTCCATATTCTGCCGATGGATTTTTTGGTGCAGCTGAGTATAAAAATTTTGATGCAATATTGGGCATGTATCACGACCAAATTCTTGCTCCGTTTAAAGCACTTGATTTTGATTCTGCCGTAAACTTTACCGCAGGATTGCCTATAGTACGCGTTTCGCCCGGGCACGGAACTGCCTATGATATTGTAGGGCAAAATGTGGCTTCAGAAAATTCGTTTATAAAAGCTATTTATATGGCCTGCGATGTGTTTAAAAAACGCTCACAAAATGAAACATTACTAACAAACCAACTTAAATAAATTATATATGCTTGAATTTATTTCGGGAACAGTTAAAACACTTACTCCTACGTATGTTATTATTGAAACAAACGGACTTGGGTATTTTGTGAACATTTCTCTTATCACATGTGAAAAATTAAAATTAAATACCTCTACTACTATGCTCCTTCACGAAGTTATTAGAGAGGATACCTTTGATTTGTATGGCTTTTTACACGAAGAGGAACGAAAAATGTTTCGTTTGCTAATTTCTGTTTCAGGAATTGGTGCAAATACTGCACGTGTTATTTTATCAAAATTACAAACAAGTGAACTCGCTCAAGCAATAATTGCTGGAGATGTGGCTCTTATTCAGAGTGTAAAAGGTATTGGTGCAAAAACGGCACAAAGGGTAATTATTGATTTAAAAGATAAGGTTTCGCGTGATGGTGTAAATACTGATTTATTTGTAACACAAAGCAATAGTTTGTTTGATGAAGCGTTATCTGCATTAATTATGCTGGGATTTTCAAAAAAATCAGTGGAAAAACAATTGCAAAAAATAATAAAAGAAGAAGCGGTGTCGTCTGTTGAGGAGATTGTAAAAATTGCTTTGAAACGATTGTAATAGAAAAGTCATGTGCGTACTTTGTTTATGTGTAATTTTTTGCGTATAGTATTGAAGTTTTTAAAAGCAACATATTTCGTATTTTTGTTTGTGGTAGTAGGCATAATGATAACGTCTGCTGCCGTTTTTGTTTCTTCAAGAAACGATTTCTTAGATAACGATAATGTGCCAAACGACTCTATTCCTGACACTTTGCCTGAATTACCATTCCCTCTTCCTAAAGAGTCGCCAAACCCGTTTGAACAAAAACAAAATGAATCATCGGGAATGCGGTTAAAACCATCTCCAACAGTGTATTATGATGTTCGTTATAATGAACAAACTAATGAATATGTAGCACAAAAAATGATGGGCGATGTGCCTATAGGTGTCCCGTATGCAATGACCCCAAAGGAATATTTTGATTTTTCTGCTCAACAACGAAAAAGTCAGTATTGGCAAAATCGTGCTGCTGCAAATCGTAGTGGCGATGAATCTGAATTTGTGTCAAATTTAAATCTTGGCTCTAAAAAAGATGCGGGTTTTTTTGCTGAAAATAAAGTCGATATTTCTCCGCAAGGAGCTGCAGAATTAACCTTCGGATTTAAACATACAAATAATCGAAATCCGCGATTTACAAAAAAACAACAACGAAGCACGCAACCTGTGTTTGATACTAAAATTCAAATGAGTGTTACAGGAAATATTGGCGATAAAATGTCATTAGTAGTAAAATATGACACTGAGGCTCAGTTTGAATTTGAACGAGAAATTAAACTCGAATATGAAGGTGATGAAGATGAAATTATTAAAAAAATTGAATTCGGAAATGTTTCCTTCCCGCTTAATAGCTCACTAATTACTGGAAGTCAAAGTTTATTTGGAGTAAAAACAGATTTGCAATTTGGTAAATTATTTGTTTCGGGAGTTTTCTCTCGTCAGCAAGGAGAATTTAAATCAATTTCGGTTGAAGGTGGTGCACAGTCCGAAGAGTTTCTTGTGCGTTGCGATAACTACGAACGAAATAAACATTATTTTTTAGGACATTATTTTAGAGATGCGTATGAAGGTGCATTTGATAATGTACCCGAAATTTCTACGGGAATTATTATTCGTAAAGTGGAAATTTGGGTTACACAAACTTCGTCGGGACGAGAAGATGCTCGAAATATTTTGGCTTTAACAGATTTGGGCGATAATTATGAACATCAGCCTCAAGGTACAAAATATAATCTTCCCAAAAATGGAGATTTGTATAAGAAAATCCGTAGCATACAAGGAATTAGAAATGTGAGCAGCATTTCGTCTCTATTGCAAGGTAAATATGAACAAGGACGAGATTATGAAAAGATTGAACAGGCAGTGCTTTTACGTCCGAATGAATTTGAAATTAATACAAAATTAGGATATATTTCATTGAGAACTGCCGTGCAAGCCTCTCGTATTCTTGCGGTTGCGTACGAATATGAATATCAGGGCGAAATATATCAAGTGGGTGAATTTTCTAATGATGGTGTTGAACACCCCGAGGTGCTTATTGTGAAAATGCTTAAAAGTCCTCAGGCAAATCCTCAGTATAATAATTGGGATTTAATGATGAAAAACGTGTATTCAATAGGTGGCTATCAAATTAGTAATGATGATTTTGTACTTGATATTTTGTATGAAGATGATAGAACAGGAACGCCTATTCCGTACCTTTCTGAAGGGGATATAAAGGGAGAGAATTTTTTGTCGGTTTTTAATCTTGACAATAGTACTGTTGATAATTTACCGTATAAAGATGGACGTTTTGATTTTTTTGAAGGATATACAATTAATTCTGCTCGTGGTTTAATATATTTCCCTGTTTTAGAGCCGTTTGGTTCGTATTTGAGTGAAAAAATTAATGACCCTGATATTGCACAAAAATATGTATATACACAATTGTATGATTCTACGCAAAGTGCAGCACGACAGGTGTCTGAAAAAAATAAATTTATTCTTAAAGGACAGTATAAATCGAATGTGCGTTCCGAAATATATTTGAATGCAACGCAAATTCAAGAAGGTTCTGTTACGGTTACCGCCGGCGGACGAACGCTTGTGGAAGGTGCTGACTATACGGTTGATTATGTGGGGGGAACGGTTAAAATTATTAACGAAGGTTTGCTGCAGTCGGGGAGTAATATTCAAGTTAATTTTGAAAATAATCCTTTGTTTAATATGAAAACAAAAACGCTTATGGGAACGCGTTTTGATTATAGATACACTAAAAATATAAATTTTGGGGGTACTTTGATGCGATTGAATGAACAACCTATGGTGCATAAGGTTGGATTTGATGATTATCCTATAAATAATACAATTTGGGGATTAGATGCTACGTATTCTACACAATCAAATGCTATTACCTCATTTGTAGATAAATATGTGCCTTTTGTAAGTGCTAAGGAGGAATCGTCTATCCAAATTGCAGGAGAATTTGCTCAGTTAATTCCAGGGCAATCAAAGTATATTTCTGATGCAGTTGAATTAGATAATTTTGAAAATACTGAGGGGAGAATTTACCTCCGTGAACCTACTTCGTGGCGTATGGCAAGTACGCCGCAAGGACAAAAAAATCTATTCCCTGAAGGTGATTTTTTTAATAACCGTGCTTCGCGATTTAATGCTGCTCATATTTCATGGTATGATATAAATCGTTCGTTTTATGATAGAACATCTGTGGTAAGTAGAAACGTGCAACAAGAACCGTTTTCACGTGCGGTGATGGAAACAAATTTATTCCCAAACAAAGATGTTGAGGTTTTTAATAATCTCCCGCTTTCTTTACTAAATATAGCATATTATCCTTCGGAACGTGGACAGTATAATTATGATACTGATGGTATGCCGGGTATTTCTTCGGGGCTTAATGCTGATGGTTCTCTTAAAAATCCTGCGTCTCGATGGGGGGGGCTTATGTTGCCGCTTACTACCACCGATTTTGAAGAAACAAATATTGAATATATAGAATTTTGGCTTATGGACCCCTTTATTACTGATACTTCAGGGACGCATAAGGGGGGCGATTTTTATATAAATCTTGGACGAATTTCTGAAGATGTGTTGCGTGATGGGAAAAAATCTGCCGAAAATGGAATGACAACTGAACATGGACGATACGAAGAAACTGTATGGGGACGAGTTCCTAACTATTTAGTGGTTGAAACAGGTTTTAGCAATTCTGTGGAACGTGAAGTGCAAGATGTTGGACTTGATGGCTTGAGTGATGATCAAGAACGTGTGTTTTTTGCATCGTATCTTAATGAAATAAAACAAATTGTAACTCCTGAAGTGTTTGAACAATTTTATGCCGACCCTTCTGCTGATAATTTTTACTCGTATCGTGATAATCGAGGAACAGAAAGGGATATAGTGTGGAGATATCGCTATTTTAGTAGAATTGATGGTAATTCGCCTTCTGGCTCTTCCGAAGGTTCGGCTTCGTATCGACCAGATATGGAAGATGTGAATAATGATAATACATTACAAGAAACAGAAGCATATTATCAATATAAAATTAGCCTGCGACCTAAAGATATGGTGGTAGGTAAAAATTTTATAGTGGATAATGTGCAAGAATTTATTGATGGAAAGGCGGCAGGAACATGGTATCAGTTTAAAATCCCTATTGATACTGATTTGAAACAACGAATTGGCGATATCTCAGATTTTCGAGATATTCCTTTTATGCGTATGTTCTTAAAAGATTTTGAGGATTCTGTTGTGTTGCGAATAGCTGAATTTTCTCTTGTGTATAGTAGCTGGCGAAGATATACGCAACCTTTATACGAACCAGGGGAATATGATATTTTTAATGATTCTGAATTTGATGTTTCTGTAGTAAATATTGAACAAAATAGTAATAGAACACCAGTAAATTATATTTTACCTCCGGGAGTTAAGCGGGTGATAGACCCTATGAATACCCAATTACGAGAGTTAAATGAATCGGCTCTTTCGCTTACTGTTCTTGATCTTGATGATGGTAATTCTAAAGCAGTATATAAAATGTTTAATCGGGATTTTCGTCAATTCGGAAAAATTGAAATGTTTATTCACGCCGAAGCACTTATTGATGAAGAACATTTACTCGATTATGGCGATTTAGTTGCGTTTATTCGAATTGGTTCCGATTTTACCGAAAATTTCTATGAATACGAAATTCCTCTTGAATTTACACGCCATATTTCAGAAGGAGAATCAAAATATTCTGGCAATTCATATGATGATAGACTTGCGGTGTGGCCCCAAAATAACATGCTTTCTGTGGATTTAGATGTGTTGAAAAATTTAAAACTTGAACGCGATAAAATGATTCAAGATGAAAGTATTCCCGATTTGCAAATGTATCACTTGTTTACTATGCCGCATGGAAATAACAAAATGAGTGTGAAAGGACGACCAAGTATGAGTAATGTACGTACTATTATGTTAGGTGTACGAAATCCTAAAAAATCATCAAAAAACATGAATGATGATGGCTTGGCAAAATCGGGGATTGTATGGTTTAATGAATTACGTTTAACTGATATTAATGACCAAGGAGGATGGGCTGCAATTGCCTCTGCACGTGTTGGTGTTTCTGATTTTGCAACGATTTCTTTGGCTGCTAAAACAAGTCAACCTGGTTTTGGTAGTATAGACCAAAAGGTGTTTGAACGAAGTCAAGAACAATTGTTTCAATATGATGTTGCTTCAAATGTGGCTCTTCATAAATTCTTTCCTGAACAATGGGGATTAAGTGTTCCGTTTTATGTGGATTTTTCTGAAATCTATATTACACCACAATATGACCCCACAAATCCTGATATTTTATTGAAAAATTCTCTCAATAATATGTCAACAAAACAACAAAAAGACTCTCTTTTATCTATGTCGCAGGATTTTACAAGACGTTCAAGTTATAATTTTACGAATGTAAAAATCACGAAACAGGATAGCAAACCAGGTCCTTTTAATATTGGAAACTTCTCTACAAGTTATGCATATAACTCTAAATATATGTATAATATAGATTATGTAAAACAGTATGATCATCAATATCGCGTAGATTTCAATTATTCTTTTAATATGAGACCTAAAGTATATGAGCCTTTTAAAAAGAATTCTGTGGCTTTAATACGCGATATAAATTTTTATTTGTTGCCAACTTCACTCACTATTCGTAACGATTGGGATAGAACGTATAGAGAACAACAACGAAGAAATTTATCTTCTTCTGTGGAATTGCCTGTTTTTGCAAGCAAATGGTTTGATTGGAATAGAACGTATGCAGTACGATATAATCTTGCTAAAAATATAAAAGTAACGTATGATGCTATTAACCAGGCAAGAATTAATGAACCCGATGGCGTAATTGATAAAACAGATGAAAGTATTTGGCAAGATTATAAACGAGAAGTGTGGTCTAATATGAAACAATTGGGAAGTAATAAGCAGTTTTCTCAAAAAGTTGGGTTAACGTATAAATTGCCACTTGATAAAATTAAAATGTTAAATTGGATTAATTCAGATTATAAATATTCTGGAACATATGATTGGTTGCTTGGTTCTCAACTTGCAAATAATCAGGATTTTGGAAATTTTTTGAAAAATTCAAATACAAAATCAATCGATGCAAATTTGAATTTTACACGCTTGTATCAAAAATCAGATTATTTAAAAGGTGTTGAAAGAAGAATGAGACGAACAGGGAGGGCACAAACACAAAAAAAAGAAAGTGTTAAATATGAAGAAAACAATGTAAATGTTACACAGTCAGAGGTGTATGTGATTAATCATAGGTTGCGTGCCGAAGATATTCGCATAACAGTAATTGATGAACAGGGGCAGTTGGTGTTAGGACAAACTAAATTGGTGTCTGATGTGCGTGCTGAATTTACTCCTACACGTACGGCAAAAAATGTTAAAATTGTAGTAGTTGGTCGGAAAGTAATAGAAGAATCTCCATTTACTAAAATTATGGATAATGTGGTAAATACGTTGATGATGACCAAAACGGTTTCTGTAAATTATTCAGTGTCTGAAGGAACATATATACCCGGATATAAATATTCAACAAAGGTTTTTGGTTTATATGACCCGCTTACTGGTAATCAAATTCCAGGAATACCGTATGTTTTAGGCATTATACCAGCAGATTTAGATGAAAATCTTACCACAACTAATTGGATTGTAGATAATGATTTAATAAGTGATAAATTTAAACAAACGTATTCCAATCAATTACGTTTACAGGCTTCCTTACAACCAGTGTCAAATATGCGTATTACACTTAATTCTGATAGAAGATTTTCTGAAAATTATGTACGATATCTTATAGGACAAGATGCGATAAATCATGCAAATGCACAAATTGATGGCAATTATTCTATGTCGTATAACACTATTGCTACGAGTTTTAATTCTGATAAAGCATACGAATTGTTTAAGAAAAACAGAATAAAAATTGCACATCGACTTGCTGTTGAGCGTTTTGGAGAAGTGTATGAGGTTGACCCAACAACGGGATTCCCCAAATATTTTGATCAAACTACGCAAGATGTGCTGCTTCCTGCGTTTGTATCTGCATATTCTGGAAAAACTACAGATGATGTGTATCTCGACTCTTATTTTATGCCTATGTTTTTGAGTGTGAAAGATTTTTTCCGCACGCTTAATTGGCGATTTTCGTACAACGGACTTGCTCGTTTAGAGATGTTTAAAAAACATTTTAAATCTTTAAATATAAATCATGCCTACGCTTCTACCTATAATATAGGTGCGTATCAAACATTCACTTCGGCTGCAATGTTCGATGATTTATTTATGAATCCTTCAAATGGAGAATTATATGTGGCACCGCAATATGATGTGAAAAATGTAAGTATTACAGAAAGATTTAACCCTATTATTGGTATTGATGCTCGTTTGCAAAATAATTTTACTGCAAAATTTGAGGTGCGTAATAATAGAACGGTTACGCTTTCTTTTACCAATACCGAAATTTCTGAAAACACAGGTTTTGAATTTGTAATTGGTGGAGGGTATGTGTTCGAGAAATTTAAAGTCAGCCTTAATAATCAAACATACGATAATGATTTAAATGTGAGAATTGATTTCTCAATTCGTGATAATCAAACAGTTCGTAGAAATATTGTAGAAGATGTTACGCGTGTGATTTCTGGAACTAAAATGTTTTCGTTTAAATCGTATGCCGATTATATGCTTAATGAACGTTTTACACTACGATTTTTCCTTGATTATAATTTAAATTCACCATATACAAATGGATATAATACTTCGAGTGTAAGTGGGGGAGTTAATTTGCGATTTTCTTTAATATAGTTGTATGAAAATTTTGATGACAATGTTTTTTGCTTTTTTTGTTGTGTGTGCAAGTGCTCAAGACTTTGATACAATTACTCAATCGGAGGTTTTTTACAAACACGATACGGTGCAGCAGCCTGTAATAGAAGCGTTTTATTATAACAAACATTTTACAAAACGTAATCATGTTCTTATTGATACTGGAATAGTGCAATTTCAAGATTATGAACCTCATATGCCTATTTCTCAAAATGCATTGTCTCTTGGATATTTTGCAGCTCCTTCGCTTGCACTTACCGAAATACAGGAATTTTCTCCACATTTTTATCAAAATCCATATAGCAATAGATTGTTTACAAATAATACTTCTTTGTTTTATGTTGCTCGAAAACCACTTACGCAGGTAACGTATTCATTTTCAAGTTACGAAGAGCAACAAATTTCGTTTTTTCATACGCAAAATTATTCAAAAGATTTGAATGCAGGATTGCGTATTCGCTATTATAAGGGACAAGGTGAATATAACAAACAAGCGGTGTCGGGACGGCATATTGCTCCATGGATTTCATATACGGGCGATATGTATTCTTTGTATGCTTTATATTCTTATAATTTACTTATGCACGATGAAAATGGGGGACTTATTCGGGATTCTTTAATTGAATATCCTCTTTCTATGATTATGAATCTTTCCAACGCAAAATCAGAAAAAAACTTTCAAGAAGGGCTGTTTTTACAAAAATGGAACCTCGGCAAACGTCCATTAATTGCTGATACTACGCGAACTCTTTTGCCTGTATATAAAACAGCATTTGGACATGCAATTTCATATAAAAAGTCGCAGTTTTTTTATACTGATAGCAAACCATCAAGCTTATTTTATCCTCACATTTTTCATGATTCTTTGCAAACACACGATACCATTAAAAATCTTGAAATTAAAAACACGGTGTTTTTTGAAACAACGCAAGGTGCTCGAAAAAACACTGCTATCCACTTAGGGGTTGGACATTTATATACTTCTGATTTGTTTTTTGATGCACACTATCAACATCCGCAAACCTATTGGAACAACTTTTTTTATGAGGGGGAACTTATTCAGAAAAACATATTTGGATTTGAGTTAGAGCATAATCATACGTTTTATTTTTACGGACCATCAGCTTCGGATTTTACCATACACAATGAATTGTCTAAAAATTTTACCTTAGCACATACGCATGCTATGACATTTGCTTTGCAATATGATGTGTCTCAAACAAAACCATATAGCGTGCTTTCGCAATATCAATCAAATCATGCATATTGGAATAGTGAGCGTGCATCAGTTTTTAAACAATATTTACAAGGAAAAATACATTCTGAAACTGGAAATATAGATTTGAGTGCCTCTGTGTTGCAAATGCGTAACTTGTTATATTTTAACAAAAATCTTGAGCTTTTACAGCAATCTTCTCAAACATTTTTAACACAAATCACATTGCGAAAAGTAACAAAATTACGATTCATTACTTTTGACAATCAAATTACATATCAACATCTTGAATCAGATGCAGTTAATCTGCCGCAATTTGTAACGTATAATTCTGTGTATGTTACAACATCATTTTTACGCAAACTTATTGCAACAAATATTGGTGTAGATGGGCTGTGGTTTTCTGAATTTTACGCCCCTGTTTTTAGTCCTTCATTAGGAGTGTTTTCTTATCAAAATGATATAGGTATTGGAAATTATCCTATTATAAATGCTTTTGTTTCAATTAAATATAAACCCGTTCGCGTATTGTTAAAATATAGTGGATTATATGTTTTATGTGCAGGAAAAAACTTTATTATTCCACATTATCCACAAGCTTCACCATTAGTTTCTTTTGCAGTGTCGTGGCAGTTTTTTAATTGAGATTACTATTACATAAGGTGATTTTATATTTTGAATTATTACTGAAAGGATACGCAACAAGCAATATCATTACAATTAATTTTATTTGTTTTCTGTTTTTTCTTTTTTCTTTTTTTAACTCCTTTTAGTCGTTGAGTTTATTTTATTTTCTTTTTTTCTGCAGCAAAAAAAGAAACAAAAAAGTGCCGCACCAACACGGACTCTAAAAATCTACTTATGTATACGGTTTTAGCAAAATGCCCTTTTGTGTGTTCTACTGTAATTGATTTCTTTCGTATATGGGCAAGCTGCTAAAACTTCGTATTCATTTCGTGATTTTTCACGATTCCTTAGTTGAGTGGGTGTTCTATCCGCATGGTTTTTGGTTTAGAATGGTTTTTTAATCATTCCGTTAGGAGTGGAACCAAGAATAAAAAATGTTTTTTGAAGGGGAGGGAGTTATGGAAATTTTTTATAAATGTCTTTTCTATGAAGTACGCGTGCAAATTCCACAACTTCTTTTTCAATAAAAATACCTATACGGTAATTTCCAATACGGATACGAAAGGCATGTTTATGACCTTTCATTTTTTTTATATTGGTAATATCGGTGGTTTTTTGAGCATTTTTAATAGTGTCAATTGTGTGTATTATATCGTCTAAAACACTTTTATCTGATATGTTATGAATGTCTTTGTCAAAACGCTCTCTAAACGTTACTTTCATTTCGCTTAAGGCTTTTCATAATTTGACTTTGGGGTACAATTTTAGTTTTTTTTGCTTCAAGCATTGCAGAAAGCAACCCCGCATCAAGTATTTCTTCGTCTGACAACATTTTACTTTGCACACCTATTCTATTGGCTAATTCTAAAAATATCTTTAAATCAGTTTTGTTTTTCGATTGCAATATTAATGTGTTCATACTATACCCCTTTCTTGTTTTAAGCAAATATACAATTATAAGTTGTTATCATGCAAATAAAAATCATTCCGTTAGGAGTGGAACCATAGAAACAATTCTTTATTTTTTTCTTTTTCATTCTTTTTAGTCGTTGATTTCATTTGCTTTGCAAGGTTCGGTTCTACAGGGGAATTGTTTTAAAGTATGGTTTTTGAAAATAAAACATAATTTCTCTGTGCACTTTGCGGTTAAAACATTAAGCTGTAGAAACCTTATCCTTCAATAAGAAAGAAATTTTAACAACATTTAGAATGTTATATAATATTAATTGCGTTTTATGTAACTTTTGTTATATAAATATCGTATGTTTGCTCTAACTTTAATTTGAGATACTAAATGAAGAGAAGTATTTTTCATAATTTTGCTTTTTTTAACAACAAGTACCATTGCGAAGACTGCTTATTCGTCAAAAGATAACCATGTAGGTAATTGGGACGATGCTTCGTCGTGGGATGGAGCTATTCCGTCTTATAATGTTGGAAACAAAAAAACTGTTACAATTAATGGCACAATTACGGCAAACAACAATGTGAATATAGGAAACAATAGTGCACTTATAATTAAAGACACGCTCGTTATAAATGGAGATTTAAAAATGGAAAAAAACAATGCTACAATAACTATTAAAGATAGTGCTGTGCTTGTAGTATTGGGAAGTGTTATTATGGAGAAAATAACTGTGGCCGTAAGTGGGAAAGTTGTTGTTTTTGAAAATTTTAAGCTTAATCATTCAGGCATAAAAATAGAAATTGCACCAGAAACAAATATATATGTGTTTGGGGCGGTAGATGATAAAAAATCATCATTTCCACATGAAATTGGCTCTTTTGAATCTTTTTTGAGTGGCGAGCCTGAATTAATAGATTGGTTAGATAGCAATTATGATACTGCTTTACCTATTGAACTTACACAATTTACCGCCAATGTTGAACCGCACGGAATAACATTTTTGTGGACAACAGCAAGTGAAACTAACAATGACTTTTTTACCTTGGAATATGCAATAAATGGGGTGGATTTTAATGCAATAACCACAATAGCAGGCATGGGTACAGTAACGGTGCAAACAGAGTATGAGTTTTTTGACAACTCTCCGCAGTATGAGGGAGTAACTTATTTTCGTTTAAAACAAACGGATTTTGATGGGGCTTTTACGTATTCTCCTATTATAAGCCTTGATGTTGAACGGCAAAATGAAGATATATCTATTGTACTATATCCAAATCCTACAACAGATAAAATTACTATAGATAGCAAAAATCAACGTATTACAAGCATACGCTTTTTTGATGCACAAAATAAACACATATACCTTACGCCATTATCAGCTACAACTTATGATGTATCGGCATTGCCAATAGGTATATATTATGTTGAAATACACACAGAAACAACACGAACAGTTAAAAAAATAGTGAAAAAATAGTGTGTATATCATATATTATTTTGACTGTATAGCGTGAAAAACAAAAAAACATATCGTAGATTAATGAAATTAAGCAACTTAAAGGGCATTTTATACGTATAAATATGAAAAGGATAGTTATTATGAAAACAAGCATTGTTCCATATCGTTTTTTTAAAACCGTAAAGATTAACTTCTTTAAACGTGTATGCCTTATGGCTATGTTGTTTGTATTGCCTTTTGTTGGAGGAGCTGCTGAAATTACAAGTGACAGTACTGGTAATTGGAATAATGCCAGTATTTGGAATGGAGGTATTATTCCTACAGCTGGTGATGATGTGATTGTAGGTTCATCTTGGCATCAGACTATTACTTTAACAGGTGATGTGGTTTGTAATAATCTTACAATACAGAACGATAACACTTTAAATTTAAATGGACATACTTTAACAGTATCTGGTAACTTGCTAATAAATGAACGAAGTAGTCTTAACGTTGGTTCTGGTAATTTAACTATAGAAGGGGATTATAGTAATAGTGAAGGAAACAATAGCGGAATTGAATATACAAATGGAACAGTAACAATACAAGGAAATATTACAACTAATGCAAATTGGGGACGACATGCTTTTGTATGTGATGGTTCTGGCTGGTTAGTTATGTCTGGTGAAAATAAAACATGGACAGCAAATAGTGCTATTACAATTCCATATTTCAGAGTAGGATCCTCCACATTGTCAAAGGCGGGAAGTGGTACTATTACTATATCAAACCAATATGACCATAATTGTATAACAACAGATGTTATTTCAGGATTTACTGTTTCTTCTGCTGCCACACAAATAAATAAGGCTGGAAGTGAAAGTTGTGGTCCTGCTGGTCCCGAAATTGTTGTTTCTCCCACCTCTCTTTCTAACTTTACATATTGCAATGATTCTGGTCCTTCTGTAGCACAATCGTTTACTGTATCTGGTACAAACCTAACAGACAGTATATCAATCACACCTCCTGCGGGGTATGAGATTTCACTAACAAGTGGTGGACCATATCAAACTTCTTCATTAACTCTTACTGAATCGGAAGGGGCGGTACCTGCCACTCCTATTTATGTTCGATTACAGCAAGGTTTGTCTACAGGAGATAAAACAGGAAATATAGAAATAACAAGCACAGATGCTGACAATAAAACAGTTGCACTTACTGGTGAGGTTGCTGGTGCGGTTATTACGGTGAGCAATGCTACACTCTCAGGTTTTTCTTATTGTGATGGGCATGGACCTTCAAACTGGCAATCATATACAGTGTCAGGTGTTTGTCTTTCAGAAAATATCACAATAACAGCTCCAACCAATTATGAAATTTCCACTTCGAGCGGAAGCGGATACACAAGTTCGTTAAGCCTTACCCAATCGGGAGGTAATGTAAATACAACTACTATTTATGTTCGTTTAAAAGCGGGATTAAATGCGGCATCATATAATGGAGAAACTATTACACATACAAGTTCTGGCGCAACACAACAAAATGTTTCATGTAGCGGCACGGTATCTCCTCTCCCACTTGTTGCACTTGCTTCTGCATCGCAAGTATCAGCAGCAAATGTGCAACAATATGCACAAAAACATGTGTTGTCGGCATTTACCCTTGCGGTAACAGATGCTACTGCTACTGTATCTTCAATTGCATTCACCTCTAGCGGTACATACGATGCTGCTGACATTACCAAATTTCAGTTATGGTATAACACCTCAAATAGTCTTTCGGGTGCATCACAAATAGGAAGTGATATCACTTCAAGTTTAGGTACTGGGGCTCATACATTCTCGAGTCTTGCACGCTCAATTTCTGCAGGAAACACCGGTTATTTTTGGATTACCGCAAATTTTGCTCCTGCGGCAACAATCGGAAATACAATTGCAGTTTCTTCAATTACCACATCAGACATTACATTATCATCATGCGGAAGTAAATCAGGAAGCATTACTGCAGGCGGCACTCAAACTATAATTGAATCAACTGGAACAGTATATTATTCTCGAGCTTCAAACAATTGGAATTCGAGTTCCACATGGTCTACTGAAGGATGTGGAGGCACTGCAGCTTCAAGTTATCCCGGAGCAACAGATATTGTAATAATATGCAACGGAAACATCGTAACGGCAAACGTAGACATTACCACAAATGAATCGGTAACGGTACAAAGTGGCGGCACACTCACAGTAAGTGATAATATTGAAATAGACGCAGTTGTAACAATCGAAACTGGGGGCACCATGAATTGGCCGTCAACAATTGAAATTGGATCAAATGCAAATATTACAGTAAACGGAAATATAAGTGCAGGTTCCACTACAATTGTATATCAAGATGATTATGCGGGTCCAGATAATGGTAAAATTACGGCAACCGGAACCATGGCGTTTTCTCGGGTTAAGTCAAGTTCTAGTGTAAAAGGAGGTTCATTGCAAGCAACAAGTATTACTATTGGAACCTATGGTGAAAATGAAGTTGGTGTAGATATGGCATTTCACGGACCAACAACTATATCTACCTACTTAGGTTATGGAGATACGTATTTTACCAATGGTGATTTAACTATCACAACATACAATTCAAATAATTCTACGTCAGTACCTTTAAATGAAATTATTTCTCACGACAGCGACCTCATTTTCACCAATAAAGTAACTGCAAAGAATTCGAGTTTACAGACAAATATTGATGGAAACATTTATTTTAACGCTGGTTTTGAAAACGCATATACCAGTTCTCCTGATATGCGACTCATTGCTGACACCATTTTTATTGCTACAGAATTAAAAGGAGAAGGAAACACCAATACGTATTTAGAAGCAAATGTAGTACAAAGTGGAAATGTTGCAATCAACCAAAATTCAGATGGTAATATTTTCATAAAAAATGATTTTGACAGTGATGGATATGAAACTGATTTTAATAATACCAATGCAACCTTTAAAATAGAAGGAAATAGCACATTCGATAACATTACCGGACACTTAAATAGTAGTGCAAGTCTTATTACACTTGGTAATTCGTTTATGGGAGGAACAGGTACGTTTGGAGCAAACGACGGTCCGATTTACGTTGGAGGACAATTAGTGATAGACCAAGTTCAAGTAAGTTTTCAAGGAAGTGCATATGGATATATTGGGAATGTATATGCTGCAAGCGAATTTGTAACCGAAGGTACATATAGTGGAGTCTATAATGATGATGAAACTGTTGGAGGCTCAGGTAATCACCCACGTGATGCAAATAACGACCCTAATGAAAACGAAGGAAAATACATTTCAATTGCCGGAGGACAAATAACGGAGGCATCTATGATTAAAGAATTATCTGAAGCTGAAGCTGCTGGTTTAGATATTCAACCAGAATCATGGTCGGAACCGTTTCCCATTGAATTATCAGAATTTTACGCAGAAATTACCGAATATAGTTATGTAGAAATTTTCTGGGAAACCCAAACAGAAACAAATAACGACTTTTTTACGCTGTACAGATCAAACAACGGGGTAGATTTTATTCCTATTGCAGAAATTTCAGGAGCTGGAACAAGTACGTATCAAAATTGGTATTCCTATCTCGATGCAAGTTTTTACCCTGGTATTTCATACTATAAACTTACGCAAACAGATTATGACGGAACAACAAGCACTTCAAAAACAATAGCAATTTACCGTGCACCCAACAATGTTACCTACAAATTTTTAGGAGATAAAGTACAGGTTTCATTTGCAGATAATACAAAACGATATCATGTTATGATTTCGGGTAGTGATGGAAAAATTCATTTCTCGCAAGGATACCAAAACATAACGGAAACAGAAATTGCATTACCGCACGAAGCAGGCGTGTATATAATTTCAACACTCTCATCAAACACTATCATTAATCAAAAATTTGTGCGATAATCACAAAAAAACTTTCTCCGTTTTTGTCTGAATAATTTACAAATGTTTTTTACATTTGCAGAGATTTAAAAGTGAGTATAAACTATAGAAGGATCTTTGAAATGATAGGCAGACACTTATTGCGAATAAAAGTTTTTCAAACAATATACGCATATCGTAAAAATGATGAACGTGATTTTAAAGCTGTATATTCAGAGCTTCAAACAAGTATTCATAAATCATATCAATTATACCTTTCAACACTTCAGTTTTTACTTGAACTAAAACAGTTTTCAGAACACCGCATTCTTCAAATTCAATCGCGAGTTATAAAAGATGAAGAGGAGTGGAAACGACTTGTACCGTTTGCGGAAAATAAAATTCTCAATCAATTAGAAAACAATAAAACCTTACAAACAACTATACGAAACGAAAAAATCTCTTGGCATGAACACCAAGATATTGTAAAAGAGTTGTTTACTTATATTATAGAATCAGAGCAATATAAAAAATTTTGTGCTCATGAGCCATCATATTATAACACGAAAAAATTTATAAAATACATATTATATTCAGTGATATTGCAGTCTGAAAGTTTTTTTTGGTTTATTGAAGAAAGTTCTATTTTTTGGAATGATGACGTCGATCAGATTGTAGCTATGGTGTTCAAAACACTTAATAATTTTACTGAAAAAAATCCTGAAGGAGGTGAAATTCTTGGAAAATTTCATGATGCAGATGCACAGGTTTTTGTGGAACAACTATTTTCTCATACCCTTAAAAATTGGGACGAATATTCGGTATATATTACAGAGCGTTTAAAAAATTGGGATCATGATAGAATGGCAGAAATTGATATTATTTTATTGCAAATAGCAATAGCAGAAGCAATTCATTTTCATGAAATACCAGTTCGTGTAACACTTAATGAATATATAGAACTTTCAAAATTGTATAGTACCGATAAAAGTAATATTTTTATTAATGGTATTTTACATTCAATTTTTGATGATTTGCAAGAACAAAAAATAATTGTAAAAAAAGGACGAGGTTTATTACAATAAAATAAAAAAAGATGAAAAAAAGTAGTATTATTTTAAGCATTTGTATAGTTTTTTTTGCGTGCAACCAAACAGAGAAAAAAAGCGACACGGTTATGAAAAATGAAACAACTTTGCACGCAGATGCAGAAACTAGTATTGAATTTAAAGAAACACATGTTGATTTTGGCACAATTACCCAAGGTGAGGTAGTGGTACATAGATACATATTTACCAATACAGGCACAGAAAATTTAAAAATAAATCGTGTTGAAGCAGCTTGCGGTTGTACTGCATCTCAATACACAACAGAGGTGGTAACACCCGGCAATGCTGGCATGGTAGAAGTTAAGTTTGATAGCAACAACCGTTCGGGTACACAATCAAAAACCGTTTCGGTATATGCTAATACCATTCCTGCACGCACGGTATTGTCATTTACCGCAGAAATAAAAAATCCTTAATTATTAAATTATTAATTTAAAACTATGAATATGTTACACATTTTATTACAAGCAACTCCTCCGCAAGGTGGCGCTGGAAATTTTATTTTGCTTATTGGAATAATGGTGATTTTTTTCTTTTTCATTATTCGTCCGCAAATGAAACGACAAAAAGAAGCCAAAAAATTTCGTGATGCATTAAAAAAAGGCGATTCTGTAGTTACCCTTGGTGGTATTTATGCAAAAGTGATTGAAATTAAATCAGACAACAGCGTTATTATTGAAATAGCGAAAGATGTTCAGGTAAAAATTGACAAATCAGCACTTGTGCAAACTACCGAAGCATTAATGCAGGGAGCAAAATAATTAGTTATTTGCATACAATGATTTTAAAATCATATAAAAAAGGTTGGTATATACGTCAACCTTTTTTATTTTTACCTTATGAATATAATTAAAACACACATGCATGCTTTATGGAGATTTCTCAAAAAATTTTTTAAGAAATTTCAAATTAATTATATAGCATTTGGTATTTTTTTAGGAATTTCTTCTTTTTTTTGGTTGTTAAATGCCTTAGGAAAAATCTACACTCTTACTGTGCCATATACCGTTGAATATCAAAATATTCCTAAAAATTTTGCTGCTGTTGAATCGCATCAACAACAAATAATGATAGACCAAACCGCTTCGGGATATTCCTTTTTAAAATACTATTTGTTTGACACTTATTTTGTAAAACCTATTGATGTAAGTGAATATGTGACAGATACCACACAAAAATCACATAAAATCAAAATTTCTACGCTTGAATTTTTATCGAAAAATCATAGTGAACTCTTTGAAATTAACTCTGTAAATCCTCATGAAATCACCAATACAATTTCTAAAATAGTGCAAAAAAAAGTTCCCGTTCGTGTAAATTTAGATATTAACTGTAAAGATAATTATGGATTTGTTTCTCCACATCTGCTTGAACCAGACTCTATTACGTTAAAAGGGGCAAAAATTATACTCGACACGATACGCTATGTATATACCGAATTGTTAGAACGCGATGATTTAAATTCATCATTTTCAACATCTTTGCACATTATTCCTATTCCCGGCGTTAAATTTGAAAAATCATATATTAAATTTTCATCAGTAGTTGACAAAAAATTATTTCATATCATTGAGGTTCCTATTAATATGTCGTTGGTGCCAGAAAAAGAACAACGCCGAATTTCAGAGTCATTTGTCATTGTTTCATACGCAGTATTTTCATCAGATTATGATAAAAGCATGGATACAACAATAAAAGCAGTTGCCACATACACCAAAAATGCCAAAAAAGAAAAGAGTATTCCTATTTCGCTTCAAAATATTCCAAAAGGCATTACAATATTATCAGTGCAACCTTCAGAACTTACATATTTTAACTTTGAAAAATGATTGAAGTAGGGTTAAGCGGAGGAATAGGAAGCGGAAAAACGTATGCTTCTCGTATATTTCAAAATCTTGGAATAGCAGTGTATGAAGCTGATTCTCGAGCAAAAATACTTATGAATACCAATCAACAATTGATAGATGAAATTACGCAACTCATGGGCAAACAGGCGTATGCAGATGGAGTTTTACAAACAAAATATATAGCACAGCAAATTTTTTCAACACCACAACTTAAAACACAAGTCGAACATATTGTGCACCCCGCAGTGTATCACGATTATGATATGTGGGTAGCAAATCAATCAGGACCGTTTGTAATTCATGAAAATGCACTTATGTTTGCAGATGAGTCATATAAAAAATTTCATGCCTCAATTTTTGTGTATTCTCCACAAGAATTACGAATTTTGCGTATTATGTCTCGTGATTCTATAACAAAAGAACAAGTAATGCAAAGAATACATACACAAACAGACACAACAACATGCGTACAAAAAGCAACATATATAATTATAAATGATACTTCAACCTTAATGATTCCACAAATACAACATATATATTCACGTATTAAGACACAAATTCATGGCTAAAATCGGAAAATTTATAGGTGCAGCTGCTGGTTTTGTGTTTGGAGGTCCAATTGGTGCTCTTTTTGGATTTGCAATTGGCTCTATGTTTGACAATACAACCGTGCATGTTCATCAACCACGAATGGGCTATCAACAAGTAACTTCTACAGATTTTGCGGTGAGTCTTCTTGTATTAATTGCTGCTGTTATGAAGGCTGATGGTAAGGTTTTACGTTCCGAACTTGATTTTGTTAAATCATATCTTTTACATGCATACGGTGAGCAAGGAGCAACCGAATTAATTGGCATGTTACGAGATGTGTTAAAAAAAGATATTCCCGTAGCCGAAGTATGCCAGCAAATTAAATATAATATGCCTTATGCAGCACGGCTTGAATTAGTGCATTTTTTGTTTAAACTTGCTGTTGCTGATGGGGGACTTGCAAGTTCAGAAAAACAAACCATTGAATCTATTGCACACATGCTTGGTATTAGTGCTATTGATGTGCAATCAATACGAGCAATGTTTTCAGATACTATAGAAAGTGCGTATAGCGTTTTAGAAATTTCTCCAGATGCTACAAACGAGGAGGTGAAAAAAGCCTATAAAAACATGGCTATTAAATTCCACCCCGATAAAGTAAGCCATTTAGGCGAAGAGGTGCAAGCCTCGGCAACCGAAAAATTTAAAAAAGTGAATCAAGCATACGAACAAATAAAAAAACAACGAAATATTAAATAACTTAAAATTATATTATATGCTCAAAGACATCTTATCTATTTCTGGACAATCAGGCTTGTTTAAATTAATTGCTCAAGCGCCTAAAAACATTATTGTTGAACATGTGCAAACTAAAAAAAGACAGCCGGTATATCAAACTACGAAAGTAAGTGCCCTTGAAGATATAGCCATTTATACCGAACAAGAAGAAACTCCTTTGTTTGAAATTTTTAAAAAAATGTTTTCTATTGAAAATAAAGCAATAAGCTCAATTGAAAAAAATGCTACTAACGACGAAATTAAAGAGTATTTTGAAGATGTTTTGCCAACGTATGACAAAGAACGGGTGTATGTTTCGGATATGAAAAAAGTGATTCAATGGTATAATATTCTTATTGAAACTGCTATTTTACCTGATTTGATTGAAGCAGAGCAAAAAGCTGAAGTAGAAAAAAACGCAGAATCTGAAACTTCTGAAGAAACAAAATCATCGGCAGGAGAGAAAAAAACAACAGAGTCTAAACCGAAAAAAGCTCCCGCTAAAAATAAACAAGTAACAGCAAAGCAACCGCAACAAAAAACGCAGGCTAAAAAAGCTAAAACTACAACAACAGTGCGTAAAGCACAATAATGTTGTATGGCGTGTAATGCAGCAGTATATGAGAGAATATTATAAAAAAGCAAAATTAAACCGAAAATTTGTTGCCCATGATCTTTGTATTG
The DNA here is from genome assembly GCA_012519815.1 of Bacteroidales bacterium. Lineage (GTDB taxonomy): Bacteria > Bacteroidota > Bacteroidia > Bacteroidales > UBA1715 > JAQICB01. Next base: position 9,219 of record JAAYPM010000001.1, on the reverse strand, counting down.
ATTCGTGGGAAAGCATTCAACCCTATTATCACAAACTTGAACATCGTGAGTTTGCCTCTGCCAAAGATGTGGAAATATGGCTGTTACAAAGGTCTGAGTTAGATGCCGTGCTTGAAGAAGAGTTGGCGTGGCGGTATATTAAAATGAATGGCGACACAAAAAACGAGCAGTATGCACAGCATTTTACCGCATTTGTTGAACACATTGAACCTCATGTTGCTGCTGTAGAAAATAGATTAGATAAAAAACTATTGCAAGCTCTACAATTGCACGAGATAGATAAAAAAAAGTATTTTGTTTTTATTCGTGCCTTGCAAAAACGCGATGCTCTTTTTCGTGAGAAAAATATTCCTATTATAACTGAACTGCAAAAATTGGAGCAAAAATATGGGGAAATAGCCTCGCAGATGACAGTTGACGTTGACGGAAAAACGCTCACACTTCAACAAGCATCTGTTTTTTTGAAACATACAAATAGAGATACTCGAAAAAAAGTATTTTTACAAATTCAAGAACGAAGATTGCAAGACGAACAACAGTTACATTCTTTGCTTTCTGAATTAATTACAAAGCGACATATTTGTGCTTTACATGCTGATTTTGAGAATTATCGCGATTATAAATTTCAAGATTTAGGACGTTTTGATTACACAAAAGAGGATTGTTTTAATTTTTATGATTCTATTCAAAAAACAATTCCACCAGTGCTTGCATATATGTATAGTAAACGAAAAAAATCTTTGCAACTTGCTGCATTAAAACCATGGGATTTAGATGTTGACCCCGATAATCTTCCGCCACTTGCACCATTTAAAACCTCGCAAGAGCTTATTCAAAAAACAATTGCGTGTTTGCACGAAATAAAACCACTGTATGCAGAATACATAAAAACAATGGTTGCCGAAGGGTATGTTGACTTGGAATCTCGCATAGGTAAAGCACCGGGTGGTTTTAATTATCCTTTGTACGAAAGTAATATACCGTTTATATTTATGAACGCTGCTGGCACATTACATGATGTGGTAACAATGCTTCATGAGGCGGGGCACGCCATACATTCTTGCGTTACCGCAGAATTACCACTTGTTGAATTTAAAAATCTTCCGTCTGAAGTTGCCGAATTAGCTTCAATGAGCATGGAGTTAATTTCAATGGAACATTGGCATCATTTTTTTGATACAGACGCAGAGTTAAAACGAGCAAAACGCAGTCAACTCGAAGGGGTGATTTCGGTGCTTTCATGGATTGTGATAATAGATAAATTTCAACATTGGTTGTATGAAAATCCCCAACATACCGTAGCAGAACGCGAAAAAACATGGCTCAACATCCTTAATGATTTTGATACAAAACTTGTTGATTGGTCTGATTTAATGCATATTAAGAAAGCAAGCTGGCAAAAGCAACTGCATATTTTTGAAGTGCCATTTTATTATATTGAATATGGTATAGCACAACTTGGTGCTATTGCATTGTGGCGACAGTATATTCAAAATAGAGAGCAAGCATTAGAAAATTATGAGTGTTTTTTACGCTTGGGATATACGATTCCTATACCTGAAATTTATGCCGCAGCAGGTATTGATTTCTCTTTTTCTCTTGATTATGTTACTGAACTTATTGCATTTGTGCAACAAAAACTCGAAGAACTGTAATGTATGCGTATAATTCAAATCTCTGATATTCACATACCGCATGAAGTTGAAAAAACGCATGATATTCCTGTTCGTGAAAATTTTTCTCGTATTCTTACATCAATAGCATCATTGCAATACGATGCCTTAGTATTTACTGGCGATTTAGCTTATAAAGAGGGAGATGCAGCTATATATCAGTATATAAAACAGGAACTTTCATCTATTTCGAAACCTATTTTTTATATACCGGGTAATCATGATTCACCCGAATTGTTTGCCCAGTTTTTTTTAGAAAATGCTTCGTCTTCTATTTTATATTATAAAAAAACAGTGCAAAATAAAACTTTTTTATTTTTAGACACATCTCAAAATTACATAGATGCAGCACAAATTGCCTGGCTTAAAACGGAACTTATGGCAATGCAAGACGTTGTGATTTTTATGCATCACCCACCTTGTTATTGCGGTGTGGAATATATGGACACGCATCATGCTTTGCAAAATCAAGAAGAAATACTCAGTGTTTTGTATGCACATCAGCATACTATTTCTGTGTTTTGTGGGCATTATCATCATGCAAAAGAAATTATTTCAAAAAATGTACATGTGCATATTTGTCCTTCTACATATTATCAAATAAACCCTGTAGGACTGCAATTTGCAATTGGGAGTAAAGAAATAGGATTTCGACTTATTTCTTTTTCAAGCACCATAAAAACCGAAGTGATATGGATATAAAAAATGTGTTTTTTTGATATTTACTTCATTAAATACGATGTAAATTTATGTAATAAACTTATTTTTGAACTCAAATAAACTATATGGAAAAAATTATAATTTTAGATTTTGGCTCGCAATATACTCAATTAATAGCACGAAAAATACGTGAACTTAATGTGTATTCTGAAATTATTCCGTTTCATGCTCCAATTGAAATTACGCATAATGTTAAAGGAATTATTTTGTCGGGTAGTCCCTATTCTGTTATTGATAAAGATGCACCACAACCCAATTTGTCGTCTGTGCAAGGGAAATTACCAATTCTTGGAATTTGTTATGGAGCACAATTATTGGCACAATATGGCGGTGGCACAATAACAGCAGCAAAAACACGAGAGTACGGACGGGCAAATTTGAAATATGTTGATACAGAATCACCTTTATTTTCTTACATTAAACCTAATTCACAAGTATGGATGTCGCATGCTGACACAATTTCGGAACTTCCATCTCATTTTTCAATTATTGCCAGCACGCATAATGTGAATATTGCTGCGTATCATCTGCAAGGAGAAAATACGTATGGCATTCAATTTCACCCCGAAGTATATCATTCAACAGACGGAATGCGGTTACTCGAAAATTTTATTGTTACCATTTGTGGATGTTCGCAAAACTGGACACCTCAGTCGTTTATTGAAGCAACAATAAATGATTTGCAACAAAAAATTGGTAACGATAAAGTAGTGTTAGGACTTTCGGGAGGTGTTGATTCAAGCGTGGCGGCTGTATTGCTTCATAAGGCTATTGGTACTGCGCTTACTTGTATTTTTGTTGATAATGGCGTGTTGCGAAAAAATGAGTTTGAATCGGTTCTTGAGCAGTATAAAGTGTTAGGATTGAATGTGATAGGGGTAAATGCAAAAGATACATTCTTAGATAAATTACAAGGAGTGTCTGAACCCGAAAAAAAACGAAAAATTATTGGCAATACGTTTATCGAGGTGTTTGATAACGAGGCTCATAAACTCACAAATATTACATGGTTGGCTCAGGGCACAATTTATCCTGATGTTATAGAATCAATTTCGGTAAACGGACCAAGTGCTACCATAAAATCGCATCATAATGTAGGTGGATTACCCGATTTTATGAAATTAAAAATTGTAGAACCACTTCGTTTATTATTTAAAGATGAGGTGCGAAAAATAGGAGCTGCCTTACAAATTCCTGCTCATATTTTATCACGTCATCCTTTTCCCGGTCCTGGTTTAGCAATTCGTATTATTGGCGAAGTAACACGCGAAAAAGTGCGTATTTTACAAGAATGTGATGCCATTTTTATTGAAGGCTTAAAATCACATGATTTATATGATAAAGTGTGGCAAGCTGGTGTGGTGTTTTTGCCTGTGCAATCGGTGGGCGTAATGGGTGATGAACGTACCTACGAAAATTGTGTCGCACTTCGCGCCGTAAATTCAATTGACGGCATGACAGCCGACTGGGTACACCTTCCGTATGATTTTTTAGCAAAAATTTCAAACGAAATTATTAATAATGTGAAAGGAGTAAATAGAGTTGTGTATGATATTAGCTCAAAACCTCCTGCAACTATTGAGTGGGAATAAAGAATAAAAAATAAAAATCTTGTTTTATATCAAATTGTAATTATATAATTTTTTTTTAATAAAAAAAGAGTTATTTTTATACTTTATCCCCAAAATGAGAGAATTGTGAATATATTGAGAGTACAAAAAGCACTATGCTTTTTTATTTGTAGTGTGTTCATTTATAGTACACAAGCACAAAGTTTTCGGACTGCACAGCAAATTGCTGCCGAAATGAAAATCGGTTGGAATATAGGTAATACAATGGAGGCATTGTATGAATATAACGGAACAATTGTGGCTGGAGAAACAGCCTGGGGAAATCCAGCCATTACTCAAACATTAATAAATTCTGTAAAATCAGCGGGTTTTAACACAATTCGCATTCCTGTTGCTTGGGATGTGCATGCAACTAATTCGGTAATTGATGCATCTTGGATTGCACGTGTAAAACAAGTGGTGGATTATTGCATACATAACGATTTGTTTGTAATACTCAATATTCATTGGGATAAAGGGTGGTTAGAAGAAAATTGTAATCCAGCAACGCAAAACTCCGTGAATGCAAAACAACAACAGTATTGGACACAAATTGCAAATTATTTTAAAAATTATGATGACCGTTTGTTGTTTGCAAGTGCAAATGAACCAAATGTTGATAATGCTACACAAATGGCGGTTTTGTTGTCGTATCATCAAACATTTATTAATGCTGTTCGAGCTACCGGAGGAAATAATTCAGAAAGAATACTTGTGGTACAAGGTCCACGCACTGATATAGAAGCAACAGATGAACTCATGAACCAAATGCCTATTGATGTTGTTACGGGAAGAATGATGGCAGAAGTGCATTTTTATCCGTATCAATTTTGTTTAATGGATGCTGACCAAGGGTGGGGAAATCAATTTTATTATTGGGGGGCTTGTAATCACTCAACTTCTGATGTCGCTCATAATCCTACTTGGGGCGAAGAAGCGTGGGTTGATGAAATGTTTCAACGTATGAAAACAAAATTTGTGAATAATGGTATTCCTGTTATTCTTGGAGAATTTGGGGTAAAACAACGAACAAATTTATCTGGGGCTGCGTTTAACTTGCATGAAAAATCACGGGAATATTTTCTTAAATATGTTACAAAATCAGCTTTACAACATGGAATAATTCCTGTCTATTGGTGTGCTGGTTTAAAAGAATTGTTTGATAGAAATACGGGAGCGGTATTAGACCAAAATGTGTTACATGCTTTAATGGCTGGTGCATATTCGTCTGGAACGTCTGTTAATTGCGATGCAAATGATTGTTTGGGAGTGTCAAAGGGACATGCATATATCAATGAGTGTGGCGATTGTGTGCTTGGAGCGGTGCCTTGTGTGTCAAATCTTCCGCCAATAGTTTCAATTACCTCGCCTGCTTCTTCTGCTTCATTTCCAGAGGGAAGTTCAATTACAATTCGGGCTCAAGCATCTGATTCTGACGGAAATATTGTAAAGGTTGAGTTTTATAATGGTTCTTTGAAAATTGGAGAAAGAACATCAGCTCCCTATTCTTTTACATGGACAAATGTGCAAGCAGGAACGTATGTATTAACTGCTGTTGCAACAGATAATGGTGGACTTTCTACTACTTCAGCACAGGTTTCAATTTCTGTTTTGCGTGTTGATTGTAATGGTGTGTCGGGCGGAACAGCATTTGTTGATAAATGTGGCAATTGCGTTGGCGGGAATACAGGAAAAACGGAATGTCCACAGGTAAAAGCACAAGCCGAAGATGTTTCGTGTAGCTTTGATGGTGTTGTTGAAAGTAATAATGCTGGATTTGAAGGAACTGGATTTATTAATGGTGATAATGCGGCAAATACAACAATTACGTTTCGTATAATTGCACAAGAAACAGCATCTTTTGTTGTAGGTATTCAATATGCAAATGGCGGTGCCGAAGATCGTCCTTGTAAAATTTTAGTAAATGGAGTGGAGCAAATCGCTTCTTTGTCTATGCCTGTAACAACATGGACAAACTATCAAAGTGTAGAAACTTCTCTTATGTTAGAGTCGGGAGTTAATGAAATAACGCTTGTAGCTCTTGCCTCCTCAGGATTTGCAAATATCGATTATTATTATGTGTATGGTGACGCATTGTTTGGACCATGTGATGTTACGCAAACAATTTCGCTTTCGCAAGGCTGGAATCTCATTTCGGTTTCGGTGTTATGTGCAGATGCGGGATGTTCTATTGCTACTATTTTTAATAATCTTGATGTTGAAATAGTAAAAAATGCAGATGGTTTTTGGAAATCAAATATTGCGGACGAATATAATTCGTTACAATATATTGAACCTCAAAAAGGATATTTGGTGTATATGAATACAGCGGCAACTTTAGAAATTACAGGGAGTTTGTCGTTAGAAACATGGAATTCTTCACCAAGCTTACAAAATGGATGGAATATGATAGGGTATCCCGGCACAGGCGAAGATTCTTTTTCTCCAATTCCTTTTTCTCATTATTTTAATGCAACAAACTGTCAACATATTAAAAATTTTGATGGACATTGGACACCAAATGGTGCAACAAATAGTATCACACATTTTGAGCAAGGAAAAGGATATTTTATCTTGAAATAATAAAATGTTCACTTGCAAGTGATTCTTTATTGTATAAAAGCGGTTTTTTTGTGTGAGCTTGTACCGATGTACAACCAGATGCTCTCGCAATTGCATCTCCTGCGGCAATATCCCATTCAGAAAGACACTCAAAGCGTGGATATATATGAGCTTCACCGCTTGCTACCAAGCAAATTTTTAATGAACTTCCTACAGAAATAATGCGTGTGTTTTTGTGTTGTTTTTGCAATCCTATAATAAAATTATTTGTGTCTGCAGAACGATGATATCGACTTGCTATTATGGTGTATTCAGCTAATTCTTGTACAAACGGCATTTGTGTAGCATGTTTTAATAGATTGGCAATTGCGAAATTATCTATTTTCTTAGAAATATCTTGTATGCAAAATGCACCTATACGTGATGTCCCAAAATAAAGAGTGTCGTATGCAGGGACATATACCACACCAATAGTAGGTTCTTGGTTTTCTATAAGTGCAATGTTTACCGTAAATTCATTGTTTTTTTTAATAAAATTTTTGGTGCCATCAATCGGATCTACAATCCACACTGTATTCCAAAATTTTCGCTTTTCATACGGAATTTCTACAGTTTCTTCACAAATAATGGGAATACCTGTTGCTTGTAAATGTGAAATGATACTGTTACTTGCCGCTATATCAGCACGTGTAACGGGAGATGAATCGCTTTTAGTTGAAATGTCAAAATCATTAGTTTTATAGATATTCATAATTTCATATCCAGCATCGCATGAGGCGTAAATGGCATTTTCTAAAAGCTTTGTATAATTCATATGTATTCTATTATAGATAGTGTTTGTATTATAATATGCAGTACATTATGTGGTATGTGGCTGTAATGCTTTGTACAGTTCATAACATACCCAAGCATCTGTAGCAGCATATAATTTTTGAGCTTCGCTTAATGTTTGTGCATTCCAGTTTGAAAGTTGTTGACGTTTTGAAATACGAAAACCGAGCACAAGTGGACACAGTTTTTTTAAACCAAAATGTTCAATACCCACGTCTTTTGCAAGTGTTTGAATGTCAACAAATGAATTAGTTGTGAATTTAGTTATTGCTTTTAATGATTTTATATCATCATGAATTGCCGCTCCTGCTTTAACAATTTTTTTTGATGAAAAAATACGAGTTAATTCTTTAGGTAATCCTGTTATAGTAAGTCGAAATAAAAATGCATTATGATTATCGCTCAATTGCAATAAAGATGTAGCATACGAAACACCTTTTTTAAACGATGGGCGTGTTTCTGTATCAAAACCAATTATGTTGCATTTTTTTAGATAAGAAATAGCATAATTCATAGTTTCATCAGAATCTACAATATGTATAGTTCCTTTAAAACTTTGAATAGGATACGTGTTAATTTGTTCATTGTCTAAATTAGTAATACTTGGAAATAATCGCATAATCTTTATTTATTCATCGTTTGTGAGCACAATATGAGGCGAATAGAGCAAATTGTGCATTTCAGCAACAAGAGCTAAAGCACGTTGTCCCCAATATGTTTTAAAATGCATCACACAATCATATATTGCAAGTTCTTGCATTTCAGCCTTGCCTATTCTATACCGCTCTATACAATCGCGTATATCTTGATATATATCAGCAAAACATTCAGATAGATTTACACTTATAGTTTCGCCACTTTCATATGTGTCTGGTTCTTGAATTGAAATAAAAATATCATGATCACCTAATTTTTGCGCAACCGATGATTGAATAAAATTCCAATCATCTTCTGTTACAAATTGTTCGCAAAATCCATCAACATCTTCGTTAAAAGGTAATAATGAGGTTTTTAAATAGAGTAAACACACAATTTTATGAGTTGTTTCTATAAAATCTTTTTTTTGAGAATGTTCAACTCGCTCAACACATGCACAATATTCCGCAGCTACGGTTAAAAAATCAAGAATTTTTGAATTGTTCATGAAAAAATATTTTTCACAAAGGTATTAAAAAATGCTTTTTTTAGTGTACTATCTTCGTATTAATTAAAAAATTATATTTATTTGTAGTGTTGCCCGATAAAAGGAATTCAGAACTCTATAAATTATAGTTGTTATTGATTCTTAAAGAATTTAAAAGCATTACCTCTGTATTTTTCACTCATTGTAGTTGTTACATTCATGGCTTTGCAAAATTGGTTCAATAGTAAAAAAAGAGTGATACATGCTTAATACGCTCTGTGAACTTTGCGTAAATTCTTTGCGAACTTGATGGTTGAAAAAAAGAAAACCGCAAAGAGCACAAAGGAAATCGTAAAGGGCACTAAGAAAAATAAGATGTCTGTGCTTACACTGAAAATACAATACATTATCATATAGGTAAAAGTGAGTACAAACGTATAATACCTCTCTGTGAACTTTGCGTAAATTCTTTGCGCACATTGCGGTTAAAAAAAAGAAAGCCACAAAGACCAAAGAAAAGCGACAATATGAGAATTTTGTGGTTAAAAAAACGAGTGTTTTTAGTATAAATAAATTTTATACACGCTCATTGTAATTTTATTTTTGAACTTACCAGATTCAATTAATTTTATAATTATAATTGTATCTTTGAACACGTTTTAATAAAATAAAGAAATAACATACTATAATTTAAATTATA
>JAAYPM010000113.1 GCA_012519815.1 Bacteroidales bacterium | reverse complement strand
TTGCTTGAAATAAAATGCTACCATTATCATATTTTTCATCAACCATATGAATAGTTATTCCACTTTCTTTTTCACGATTTTGAATAACAGCATTATGAACATTCATGCCATACATACCTTTTCCTCCATATTTAGGCAATAAAGAAGGATGAATGTTTATTATTCGCCCCGAAAAAGACGCAATAATTGGAGGTGGAAGCAACCATAAAAAACCAGCAAGCACAATAACATCAATCTTATCGGTACATAATTTTGCATGTACTACATCAGAATCATACAAATCAGAATGTGAAAAAAGTACAACAGGCACACTATATAAAGGAGCTTTTTGAACAACTTGAGCAGAAGGATTGTTACAATATAAAGACACAATAGTATTTTTAGAATTAAGAAAATTCTTAATAATTGTAATAGCATTTGTTCCCGAACCAGATGCAAAAATTGCAATACGTGCCATAAACCTTCAAATTATTAATGAGTTAAATATATTACAAACATATAAATGTAATAGTAATTTTGGAAATACAATTTAGAAAAAAAATAAATTATCACTTTTTCCTTTTTTGTAAAAAAAAATTTACAGTTATTTGCACAGATTTAAAAAACAATTATTAATTTATTAACTAAAATTTACAACTATGTCAGAAATTGCATCAAAAGTTCAAGCAATCATTGTAGATAAGTTAGGTGTTGACGAAAGCGAAGTAACTCCAGAAGCTAACTTTACAAATGATTTAGGCGCTGATTCATTAGACACTGTAGAATTAATTATGGAATTTGAAAAAGAATTCAATATTGCTATCCCAGATGAGCAAGCAGAAGGTATCGCTACTGTAGGCGATGCTATCTCTTACATCGAAAAAAACCTTAAATAATTTTTTAAGTTTTCAACGTATGAAATTTAAAAGAGTAGTAGTAACCGGAATAGGTGCTTTTACTCCTATTGGAAACAATTTAGACGAAATTTTTGAAAATCTCAAAAACGGAGTAAGTGGTTGTGGACCGATCACTTACTTCGATACTGAGAATTTTAAAACAAAATTTGCGTGTGAAGTAAAGAATTTCGATTTAAATAAGTATATAGATAGGAAAGAAGCTCGTAAAATGGATCCTTATACACATTTAGCAATGGCAGCTGCTGAAGAGTGTATGTAAGACTCTACAATTAATCTTGAATCTGTAGATTTAGATAGATTTGGAGTTATTTGGGGTTCGGGAATTGGTGGTTTGACCACCTACCAACAAGAAATTATAAATTTCGCACAAGGTAATGGAGTTCCTCGTTTCAATCCATTTTTTATTCCTAAGATGATATCTAATATTGCTGCAGGATATATATCAATAAAATACGGATTACGAGGTGCAAGTTATACTACTGCTTCAGCGTGTGCCTCTTCTACTCATGCAATGATAGATGCGTTTAATGCTATTCAATTAGGTAAATGTGATATCATTATGACTGGAGGTTCGGAAGCTACCATTAACGAAAGCGGTATTGGCGGTTTTAATGCTATGCGTGCAATCTCTGAAAACAACGACGAAATGACAACAGCTTCTCGTCCATTTGACAGTACTCGCGATGGGTTTGTTATGGGTGAAGGTGGTGTTGCGTTAATGTTCGAAGAACTTGAACATGCAAAAGCTCGTGGTGCTAAAATTTATGCAGAAATAGTTGGAGGCGGTATGAGTTCAGATGCATATCATTTAACAGCCCCTCATGCTGAAGGAACAGGAGCAATAAACTCTATGAAATATGCTATTGAAAGTGCAGGAATTTCTGTAAACGATATAGATTATATAAATGTTCATGGTACATCAACCCCTTTAGGTGATATTGCAGAACTAACAGCAATTGTAAAATTATTTAAAGAACATGCGTACAAATTAAATATTAGTTCTACTAAATCTATGACAGGCCATTTACTTGGAGCTACAGGTGCCATGGAAATAGTTGCATGTATTTTTGCAATATTAACAAGCACTATTCCTCCAACCATTAATCATACGCATATTGACACAAACATTGATGAAAAACTTAATCTTACGTTAAATAAAGCTCAAAAACGCGAAGTTACGTATGCATTAAGCAATACATTTGGTTTTGGCGGACACAATGGTTCTATGGTGGTAAAAAAATATCAAGCCTAATTTGTGAGATTATTCTCCTTATCATATAGTAAACTCCTTTTTTGTTCAAAAGCAGAAAAGGAGTTTTTTTTTAAACTTAAAAATCTTCTTGGATACTTTCCTCATTCAATACACTATTATAAAAAAGCATTTATACACAAATCTGCTAATACTATTGAAAATGGAAAACGTATTTGTAATGAACGACTTGAATATTTAGGTGATACGGTATTAGATTCAATTATTGCAGATTATGTATTTCATGCATTTCCACAAGAATCAGAAGGATTTCTTACAAAAATAAAATCACGCATTGTAAATCGAAAATCACTCAACAAAATAGCAAATATATTACATCTTGATGCATTTATTATCTGCAACATTCCTCAGATTCAGTCAAATGACGCTATGGGAAATGCATTTGAAGCCTTAGTGGGTGCCATATATTTAGACAAAGGATATAATTTTACCAAGAAATTTATAATATCAAAAATTCTTACTACACAATTTGATTTAGATTTTTTAGCTCGGGTTGATTGTAATTATAAAAGTCAACTACTTGAAATTATTCAAAAAAACAAAGATACTATTGATTTTGATACAATTGAATTGTCAGAAAAAACACAACATAATTTTCATACTACTATCTATATAAACAATGTTGAAATTGCACAGGCTAACGGAGATACAAAAAAAGAATCTGAACAAGCAGCATCACACAATGCACTTGATAATTTAGGAATATTTTAGTAATAATCATCATCGTAGTCATCATCATCATAATAGTCATCATCATAATATGATTTAGATTTTTTTGATGATTTTTTCTTCTTTTCTTTCAGTTCTTTTTCTTTCTTTTCTTTTATAGGTTTTTCTTCTTTTATTTTTTCTTTCACCACTTTTGGTTCTTTTTCCTCTGTCGTATCTTTCTTTGCTTTTTTACTTGTTTTCTCTTCTTTTTCAACAGACTCATCACTTGCAACAGGCTCATCAACAATAGGCTGTTCTTCCTTTTCGTTTTTTACAATTTCAGTTAGTTCTTCAATAGGAGCAGGAGCATCTTTTTTATCATGTATAATATAATGCTCTATTTTTAAATATTCATCGGGGTCAACATATTTTTGCACCGTATCTGTAACCGCTTCTTCACGTCCTCTATATGTTCTTCTACGGACAAGCACCGCTGGAATCATTTTATTTACTCTGTACTTACATTCAAGTTCTGACTTTAATTTCATATCAGCCCACACTGCATTACACCATTCTTCTGCCTCCATACATTTTCCGGGAGGCACACGTTCGTAATCCATAAGAGTTCCAAACGACATGCTGCCATATTCAGAATATGCTGCTTCATGAAGGAATTGATAAAATTTTACTAAAATTATAGAATCTTGAATATCAATAAAAATATTAAACACAATAGAACCCTTTGTACGCTCATTGGCACGAGGACCAAGAAATACATCTTGCAATTGTACATGATTATGATAAATAAAATAACCTTTACCAAGTAATTGCCGTTCTCTAAAATTTTTTGCGACCAAACGAGTGCCACGTTCAGATTCTAACCATTTAATACCTAAACGATATAATCGATATTTATTTGTTCCACTTCGTATAGGTATGGTATCAGTTATTACAAATTGTTTTCTACTTTGTGCTACAATTTCATTTGTAAAACTCATTAAAAATAATACAAGTAAGATGAAATAATATCGTTTCATACACATACAAAAATTATTACTTTCAAAGGTCATGTTTTTTTTGAAAAATAAAAAACAAATATGAGAGAAAGAACATATGACAATAGTTTGATATACCTATTTTATTAATTTTTTACAATAAAAAAGGGTGTTGAAAATGCAACACCCTTTGACAACACACACATATTCATTTTATCCACACTTAGATGCTCCGCAATCTTGACAAATAAGACATCCTTCTTGATATATAAGCGTAGGGCTACCACAAGATTCGCATGATTGTCCTGAGCTTACTTTTGTTCCATTCGGGATATATTTTTTAAGTGCACGCCCTACCCCATTTTTCCATGTATTTATAGTTTCTCCATCAATACTCATAGACGTAACAAGGTTTACCACACTTTCTATAGGCATACGGTGTCGAAGTACTCCTGAAATTAATTTTGCATAATTCCAGTATTCTTTATCAAACATTCTCGAAAGTCCTTGGAATGTAACACTGTATCCATGTTTATCAATATACTGAAAATCATATTGTGTTACATCATTCACTTTATTTTTAATAATTTTACCTCGCGTAACCAATTTAGGTACAGGGAGCACATCTTCATCAATTTTACCAGTAAAAATTTCATATGGATGTCCATCGAGCAAGCCAACAAAAGCCACCCATTGTTCGCTATTATTTTGAAATCGAACCACATCAGCATCTAATTCAGTAGGTCTGCGCGGAGGAATGTATGAAGTAGCATTCTGTTCAGATTTATTATCTTTCTTTTTATCAGAAATAAGCACTCCTGAACGAGAGCCGTCACGATATACAGTTACTCCCTTACACCCTTCTTCCCATGCTTTAATATATAATTCTCCTACAAGTTCTTTAGAAGCATCTTCAGGCAAATTAATAGTTACACTTATTGAATGGTCAACCCATTTTTGAATTTTACCCTGCATAGTAACTTTACTTAACCAATCAACATCATTTGCAGTAGCTTTATAATAGGGTGATTTTTTTACAATAGCATCGAGTTCCTCTTGAGAAACATTTTTCACGACCTCAGGGTCATAGTCATTGTTTTGCAACCAAGTAGTAAATTTATGATGAAACACACGATATTCTTCCCAAGAATCGCCCACCTCATCAACAAACGTAATATTTACCGAAGCATCATTAGGATTTACCTTTCTACGTCGTTTATACACAGGCATAAACAAAGGTTCTATGCCCGAAGTGGTTTGTGTCATCAGACTTGTAGAGCCAGTTGGAGCAATGGTTAGCATCGAAATATTTCGTCTGCCATAATTCATAATATCAGTATATAATTGTTCATCTGATTTTTTAATACGAAGTAAAAATGGATTATTTCGTTCTTTATTCGCATCAAATATTTTAAATGGACCTCGGTGTTTTGCCATTTCCATAGACGCTCTATATGCTTCTATAGCGAGTGTTTTATGAACTTCCGTTGCAAAATCAGTTGCATCATCAGAGCCATAAACGAGTCCAAGTGCTGCCAACATATCGCCTTCGGCAGTTATTCCTATACCTGTACGTCTTCCTTCAACAGCTTTTTGTTTAATTTTTTCCCATAAATTTTTCTCCACACGTTTTACATCAAAATCTTCAGGATCAGTATCAATTTTATTAATAATTGCATCAATTTTTTCTAATTCCAAATCAATTATATTATCCATCATTCGTTGTGCGTGTGCAACATGTTCTTTAAACAAATCAAAATTAAACAAAGCTTGTGGAGTAAATGGATTTTCCACATATCCATATAAATTTATTGCAAGTAATCTACAGCTATCGTATGGACAAAGAGGAATTTCTCCGCAAGGATTTGTAGATACCGTTTTAAAACCATAATCTGCATAACAGTCAGGAATTGCTTCAGATGCAATTGTATCCCAAAAAAGAATTCCGGGTTCGGCAGATTTCCATGCATTATGCACAATTTTATTCCAAAGAGCTTTTGCATCAACTTCTTTTCGCACTGTTGGATTAGGAGAATCAACTGGGAATTGTTGAATATAGGGCGTGTCGTTAATAACCGCTTGCATAAATTCATGATCAATTTTTACTGAAATATTTGCTCCCGTAACCTTCCCCATTTCGAGTTTTGCATCAATAAATTTCTCTGCATCAGGATGTTTAATAGAAATGCTCAACATAAGCGCCCCTCGTCTTCCATCTTGAGCAACTTCACGTGTAGAATTAGAATATCGTTCCATAAACGACACAACACCTGTTGAACTAAGTGCACTATTATTTACCGCAGCACCAGAAGGACGAAGATGAGAGAGGTCGTGTCCAACACCGCCACGGCGTTTCATTAATTGTACTTGTTCCTCATCAATTCGTAAAATACCACCATATGAGTCGGCAGGATTTTTCTGTCCAATAACAAAACAGTTTGAAAGAGATGAAATTTGGTAATTATTTCCAATACCTGCCATCGGACTTCCTTGCGGAATAATATATTTAAATTTTTCAAGAAGTTTAAAAAATTGGTCTTCTGTCATAGGATTAGAATATTTACTATCGATTCGTGCTAATTCCGATGCGATTCGGCGATGCATATCGTTAGGGTTCAATTCATAAATATTTCCATAAGAATCTTTTAAGGCGTATTTGTTAATCCAAACAGTTGCTGCCAGTTCATCGCCATTAAAATACTCTTTTGAACTTGCTAACGCCTCTTCATACGTGTAAGTTTTTGTTTTCATTTTTTGTGTACTAATTTTGCTCTCATCTAAAAACATAATTCAATTTTTTACTCTTGTTATTTACTCCCTGCCTCCATTAATAAAGCTTAATTAAAGAACTTATTTATATTGTTCTTTTAAAAAAACAAGCAATATTAAGCCGAAAAAGAACATTTTATCTTATTCGTTCTAAAACGATTTTTTAAGAAATAAAACGTCAGTTTAAAATTAGACTTAAATAAGATGTGCGAGATATTTATTAGATAAGAGTTATCCATATTTTTTTAACAATGCAAGATTTTGTTATTCAGAGACTTTGAAATTCACACCATATTTTTCAAAAAAAGTAACACAAGAAGCAGTTACGTATAATTGCCTATAAATAAAGCAATACCCCCTAAACTGTTAAAAACTCAAAAAAATTGTTGAAAACTCAAAAAGGCAGAAAAAAAATCTTAAAAACAACATATTTTAAAAAAAAGTTGCATTTATTAGTTGAATTCAAGATTGTTTTTTAGAGCGTATAAAAATATAAGCAATAATGCAGCTAAAAAATCGCTGTGTTATGATGATTTTCTTCGGAAATAAAGTAACAATCCATACAATTAGATAATTTTAACCTACACTCACGGGTTAAATCAATACACTCACGAGTTAAAACGCTACGCTCACAAGTTCTTTGCAAATACTTGTTTTTGTTACGTTTTATCAATTATATTTGTGCCGCAAAAATCAATTAACAAAAAATAGTCGCAAACAATTTTATTACGTTAATGAAATAATAGAAAAGTCGCAACACCATTTAAAAAAACGCAACAAACATTAGACATGAAATATGTAAAAAACAAAGAACCACCATAGTTTCATAATAGTATGCTTTTTATTCAATTATGTTAAACTTAAAAATTAAAAATATCTATGAAACACTTTAAAACAATTTTAGTCTTTGTTATTTTAGCAACACTTAACTCATGTAACAAAAATGAGATGTTTGTTGATGAAACAACTATTTCGTCAAAAAACAGCATACACACTTTTGACATTCCATTTTCAGGCGATGCCATACTTTCTGAAATAGATGCAAATCCCGAAAATGTGCCATATAAAACTGCACGTACGTTGGTTGTTTTAGAAATGGAACTTGGCATAAAAGAATCTATGAATTGGAATGGTGCAAAAGTATCAGAAAAACCAATTGTAGTTTTTGATGATAAATCAAGAGCAAAATATTACGAATTTATAGTTACCGATGAATCTGGAAAAGCGTTAGGAACAGTAACAGCATGTGCACAAAAAGAAACAGATGCTGCTGTGTCTCACGTGTTACCATATGTTCGTGATTATGCTACTTTAACCACAAAAGGTGGTAATTATCAATTAATTAGCGGAGGATATCCATCAAGAATTTTGCTTGGAGTTGTAGGAAAAGCAGGAAATGAACCTTCGGCAGTTATTGACCCTGAAACAAATGAAACTGTAAACAATATAGTATCAGAAGATGCACAGGGTATGATTGAAGCGTTATTATTATTAAGCGACGAAGAAAAAGAAAAGTTAGAAATAACTGATTTAGAGTCTATTATTTTAAACATTGAACAAAAAGATGCTTTGAATCGAGAATATGCGGAAACTTTTTGGACTTTAATTGATACTTTGGAAGCTGAATTAAATACTATGACTGATGAAGATATAATAAAAGCTGTAAATGAAAGTAAAGCTAGTTGGACAACATTTGACGAATATAGAATACCTGCTTATAATACAACTGCTATGAAAAATACTCGTTGGAATGGTTGGTGCGGACCAAGTGCTTTGGCATGGATTTATCGTGGATTATATACAAGCTATAATGGCACATATTTACCATTAGTTGGAGATGCGAGTTTTTCAAATCCACCATATCGTCGTCTCTACGGTACAAAAGGTTATTATGATTTTAATGATAAAGATGATTACGATAATGACAAACGCCAGAATGATTTAGATCCTGATTGGGTTAATCCTCAAAGTAAAAATGCTGATGGAGGATTATATGCAAAATTAGCTCAAAGCGGAGGATTATATCTATGGCCTATGTTAACTGGGAACCAGAACGGACCAACATTGCCATTTGGTTTAAGCCTTGCATTTACGTCTGTTACAAACGGAAAATATTCTGTTTCATCCTCACATTTTAGCTTGCTGAGTTTAGAGCCTCTCGGACATCAACACATACGAAATAATAAATTACCTATTGTCTGCTTAGTTAACACACTTTCGCATTATGTTGTAGCATTTGGTTCAAAATATGAATATTGGAATTGGGATGTTGTGGTGAAAATACTTGGCAAAAAAATTACTCTATTAGGTGGAAGCGTACGAACAGATAAATGGCTGTTGATTCATGATAACGGATCAACCACATCAAGTACAGGATATGAACCATATTGGAAAAACGATAAACTTACATTGGATTTACAATATGGTGTAGTTAAAAATTATTAAAACATGCAAACTATGAAATCAATACATATAGTATTATTGTTAGGAACACTTTTGTTATGTTCTTGTAAAGATAAAATTGGGGCTGGGGCTGGCATAGACGATTGGTATTTTATTTATATTACAGGAGACACTGGAAAAATCATTAAAATATCATATTTAGAGCGACCAGCAGGGGTAGAATTACCAAAAGATAATGTTACTGTTACAGAATCGGTAACTTTGCCTTTTTTTAAAGAAGTACACACTATTGATTGGCCCGATGGTTTAGGACCTGATAGTTTTTTAGAAATAACTTCGAAAAATGATTCTACCACACGTGCTGTTATTTTTGACGATGCATTACCCTTATCTGATGGTAAATGTGGTGTAATTGAAATTTTTTATACTGAAAATGCAGTAGGAGATTGTGCGTATTGTGCTGATCTTTCTAAAGATAGTGTTTTAAATTATCTAAAAAGCATAGATTATCCATGTTATTTAGA
>JAAYPM010000146.1 GCA_012519815.1 Bacteroidales bacterium | reverse complement strand
TTCTGAATACTGTTATTGGGGTAATAAATGCAATGATACAAATGATTTGGACTATATTTGTTGAACCTTTCATTGGAATAATAGAATGGGTATTAAATGCAGCAAATGGTGGTTTTAATAGTTTTGGTGATGCAGTTGCAAATTTAATTGGACAAATTATATCTTGGTTCTTATCATTAGGTAAGGTTGTAACTAAAATTATTGATGCTATATTCGGCACTAATTGGACAGCAGGACTTTCTTCTTTACAAGATAGTGTATTAGCATGGGGTAAGAATGAAAATGCAATTACAATTGAAAGAACAGCACCACAAATTGATTATAGAATGGCTTATGGTGATGCTTGGAATGTAGGTTATTCATTTGGAGAAGGTATTGAAGATAAGATTTCCAACTTCGATATTGGAAATATATTTGATTCGAACATTCCAAATCCAGGTGATTATGCTGATATAGCAGGTATGGGAACAGTACCATCAAATATTAATGATATTGCAAACAACACTGGTGAAATGAAAGATGCAATGGAACTTTCATCAGAAGAATTAAAATATTTAAGAGATATTGCAGCAAGGGAAGTTATTGATAGAACAGTTTTAAGAGATATTACAGTTGAAATTAATAATGAAAACCACATCAATAATGAAATGGATTTGGATGGTGTTGTTTCATACATTGGTAAAGGCATTGAAGAACAAATTGAAATAATAGCAGAAGGGGTGCATGAATAATGGCTTATTACTTTTATTTAGATGGTGTTGAGTTACCAGTTGCACCTTCCAAATTAGAAACTAAAATCAATAATAAAAATAGAACTATAACCCTTATAAATGAAGGTGAAGTTAATATTTTGAAAAAACCTGGACTTACTGAAATTTCATTAAGTCCACTTTTTCCTCAAACACCACAACCTTTTACTAATAAGTTGATGTCTTTATCATTCTACCTAGACAAATTTGAAAAATTAAAAACAGAAAAGAAACCTTTTCAATTTATAGTTACTAGAATGACACCTGGTGGAAAAATGCTATTTAATACAAATATTAAAGTTTCAATGGAAGATTATAAAATTATAGAAAATGCAAACAATGGAATGGCTGTTGTAATAGATATAAAATTAAAGCAATATAAGGATTATGGAACTAAAAAAGTAACTGTAAAATCACAACCCCAATCAAACACAGATAATAAAGTTGTTAAAGTTACTGAAACAAAAGTCAGAGAAGTTTCAAAACCAACCCCCAAATCACACACTGTTGTAAGGGGAGATACTTAGTGGGCAATATGCAAAAAATATCTTGGTGATGGTTCAAAGTATCCTGAAATTGCAAAACTTAATGGAATAAGTAATCCAAATTTAATTTATCCAGGTCAGGTGATAAGATTTGGATAAGATTGAATTATTAATACAAAATGGTTCGGATATTTATTTCCCAATTATTAAAGAAGGTATGGTATGGGAAACTTCAAAAAGTGGTGTTCCTGGGAAATTAGAATTTACTGTTGTTAAAGATCAGAAAATAAGTTTTCAAGAAGGTAATCCAGTAAGACTTAAAGTTGACGGTGAAAATGTATTTTATGGTTTTGTATTTAAGAAAAATAGGGATAAGGAACATCATATAAAAGTTACTTGTTATGACCAGTTAAGATATTTAAAAAATAAAGATACCTATGTTTATGAAAATAAGACTGCAAGTGAATTTATTAAAATGATTGCAGGTGATTTTAATTTAAGTTTAGGTACTATAGAAGATACTGGTTTTAAAATTGAATCTAGGGTTGAAGACAATAAAACACTGTTTGACATGGTTTATAATGCATTGGATATAACATTGACTAATAAAAAGAAAATGTATGTGTTATATGATGACTTCGGAAAGCTAACATTAAAAAACATTGAAT